>JBILWH010000227.1:0-3218 GCA_044370015.1 Bdellovibrionota bacterium
CCCCCCCACAAACTCTTAGCGAAAATGAAAGCAGAATGGCACTTCTGCTCAATATAAGTCTCGGTCTTGATAAAAAAAATGATCTAACTTTAATCTCTAGCGAAGGAATAAAATCTGCCAAATTTAAACTCAAAACGGGTGAAGTTTATGAGATATTCTCAGCTCCTCTTTCATGCAAAGAAATTGCCTCTAAAGAAACGCTCATGCCCCTGATTGGAAAACTCACCTGCCTTCAAAAAGGTTCCAGCGCTTGGGTAAGCTTTCTTTCACAAGAAAATTCATTTTTAAATGATCAATGGTTTTTTGAAACCCAAAAAGCCTGCCAGAGATGGATAAGGCCTCTTTCTGACATTCTCCATAAAACCAATAATGAAAAAATTCAAAAATCTCCGCTTTCAAAGTCATGGAGCCTTTACCCCCGCTTGAGAGCTAGAATTCTACGTGAAGCTGATCGCTTTGAATCTGCCTTTCGAAAAAGTTTAGAATAGTTTTCTATTCTGCTCTTTGAATACGACCAAAATCTCGGCTTCTTATTTCACGCTTTTCTTGAACCTTAATCGAGAACCTTGCCCATGGAACAACCTGAAGACGCTCAAAGCCTATAGGCTCTTCTGTTTCTTCACATATTCCGTAGCAACCCTCTTTCATTTTTAAAAGAGCACGATCAATTAACTGCAAGCGTGACTTTAAAAAATCTAATTCTTGCAAATTGGCATTGCTCAAACGCTGCTTTTCAGCAACTTCTGCATCGTCTCCCTGTAACGTGTTCTCGAGCACATAAGCATGATTGATAACAGCCTGAGTCTTGAGCTCAACTGATCGAGTCAGTTCATCTCTTATCTCAGAGAGTTTCAATTTAAGTTGCTTAAGTTGAGCAAGAGAAAGCTCAGAAGCACTGCTACGAGCAGCTGACTCTTTTTTTTGTTGGCTCAATGAAGTTTCAATTTTGGCAACTGCTTGCCAACGGCTATTCGCCTTCTTAGTTGTCTGAAGTGATTTTTTCACAAAATCCCCCTCCCTTTTCTGGAGCCCTCACTCGCAATGGATCTAAATCCTTGCGGCCTCTTTGATTTTAAGCCACACCCCTTATGTGACTTAAACTCTAGGGAGGCTTTACGAGAAAACTCCTATTCCCCTTGTATTCTGTAAAACAAAAAGACTCCCATCAAGCAAACAATGGCCCTTAAAAAAAACACTATCATCGACTCAGCGCCCCTTTTCTCAATCTATTGATTTACTATGATTTTTCATCCGCAATGGAAATACAAACACCGCAACTCCCTCTTAAGGAGACTCTTCGCTACTGGGCACAAGAGATTAAGAAACGTCGTTGGTCCTATCTTTTGGGCATACTTGCTGTTGCGGGAACCAACCTTGTTGATGTGAGCATTCCTAAACTTATTGGAATGAATATTGATGCCTTGGAAAAAGAGCGTCTTTTTCATCCTAAACTCGTCGTGGCACTTGTCCTTATTTATGTCTTACAGTTTATTTGTCGCTTTACTTGGCGCAGAACGCTCGCCTTTCAGAGCTTCCAATCTTCGACACGTTTTAAATCAAAACTCTGGGATCGTGCACGTTTTTTTCCGTTGTCTGTTTTTCACAAAAAATTTACCCGGGGGGAGCTCATAAATTTAGCAACAGGTGATATCGCAAACGCACAAAACGCATTTGGATTTCATTTTGTAGCCACAACGGATTTTTTATTTCTTTTTACTTTAGCCACAATTGCCATGCTTTTTATAAATGTCAAACTCACCTTGATTTCACTGGTGCTTTTTCCGATTATTCCTTTTCTTGTTTATTTTATTTGTGAAAAAGAATCTAAACTCTATGATGAAGCACAGAATTCGCTTTCAAAATTAAACGATACGGTCGATTCAATCGTCGGAGCCGCAAAGCTTATGAAACTACGTCCTCATGCTCCACTTTGGAATAACCAGCTCAAAAAAGCTGCTCGCAACTACCAAGATCAAAGAGCCTCGCTCCTCAAAACAGAAGCTCAATACTTTCCCGCCTCAGCTCTCCCTCCCGCCTTTTCAGTTATTTTCTTTCTTATTTTTGGAATCAACGCTTATAAACAGGGTGCACTTACAACAGGAGAACTCGTTGCCTTTCACTCTTATCTTTTTATGATCGCTGATCCTCTTTCTGAGTTGGGCTGGATTGTGAGTGACTGGCAAAAATCATTTACAAGCACTCAACGATTACTCGCTGTTTTTGCAGAACCCAAAGATTCCATCTTTAAAGCTCAAAATCTTTCTAAAAGAACTCCCTTACCTCTAGAAATTAAAAATTTAGAATTTAGCTACAATTCCCACAATTCCGTTCTCTCTATCTCCGAACTTCACTTAAGACCTCGAGAAAGATTAGGTATTTGTGGAAAAGTGGGAAGCGGAAAATCCACCCTTGCAAAAATTATTGCAGGTCTCGAATCTAACTACCACGGCAGCGTAAAAGTTTTGGGGACCGAGGTGAAAGAATTCGAAAATAGAGAACTTCGAAAAAAAGTTCTCATTGTCGACCAAAATCCTTTTCTTTTTGGAAGCAGTATTCGAGAAAACCTTTCACTTCATCAAGAGTTTTCGGATGAAGAGATTTGGCACTGGCTAGAAGTTGTTGATTTAGTGGAGGACTTTAAAAAAATACCAGATGGACTCAAAGCTCACCTTGGCGAGTGGGGAATAAATCTCTCAGGTGGACAAAGACAGAGACTCACTCTTGCGCGTGCTCTTTGCCGCAAGCCAGAACTCTTAATCTTAGACGATGCCTTAAGTGCCGTGGATGTTTTAACGGAAAGCAAAATTGTCAAAAACCTTGAAAATAATCTTAAAGATTTGAGCGTTCTTTTGATTTCACATCGACCTTCTTCACTCCAGCTTTGCCACAGACAATGCTACCTTGAGAACCACCAAATCGGAGAGACGCATGTCTGAATTTATTCAAAAAGATGCTATCAAAAAAGAGGCTTCTGTTTTTGAAACCTTTTCCTTTCTGTGGACCTTCACAAAAGGGCATCGATTTCGCTTTAGTTTTTTTTGCGGAGTTCTTTTTGCGGGGGGAATGCTCGGCGCTTTAGCGAAAGCACGCTTCGGAACCTTGATTCAAAAGCTTATCACTCCCTCGAGCCCTTTGAGCTTTCAAGATTATGCTTTGATTGCTGCATTCGAAATTCTTGCCATTCTCTTAGTTTTTTTGGGCACAAGAGGTCTTTCCAA
>JBILWH010000228.1:0-3196 GCA_044370015.1 Bdellovibrionota bacterium
AAACTCTCCACCCTTAAAACCAAAAGAAAGAGAAAGTATTGTGAAAAAACCTTTATAAAAAAAATCATTAAAAGAAGCTGGACTCTCCAATGAATCTTGAATGTAAGAAATTCCCAAACCAGAATAACGACCACTTCCCTCGAGATAAAACAGTAGCGAAAGAAGAACCCCACCTACAAATATTTTTTGATAGGAATTTTTAAAAAACAAACAAAGTTTATTTTCGAAAAAATGAACCGCTCTTGAAAAAAACAATGCTGCAACACCCAAAAAGATTCCAACAAGAGCAATCCAAAAGAATGATTCTAACTTAAAAGAAAAAATTTCATCCGTTCGAAACCGACTATGCTTAATACCCAGCAGGGAACAAACATAATAGCTAACAAAGGCCGAGACAAAAGACTCCATCAAAGAGAAAGCTTTTGTTTTTCCTCCATGAACTACCTCTAAACCAAAAACAGCACCGGCCCAAGGCGTTCCAAGGGCAGCCGCGAAACCTCCACTCATACCAGCAATCAAAACTCTTCGACGATCAGGTTTTTCAAGCTTGAAAAACTTTGAAATCTGATCCGATAAAGTTGTACTCATTTGAACAGCCACACCCTCTCGACCTACTGAAGCTCCACACAAATGGCTCAAAAGAGTTGACACAAAAATCAAAGGCACCATTTTCAAAGGCAAAGTGTTTTGAGGACTTTGAATTTCTTCAAGAATTAAAGACGTTCCCTTTGATAGCCGAGGCTCAAACAGCGAATATAGAAAAACAATTAACAATCCTGCAAGAGGTAAAAGGAAAATCAAAATTGAATGAAGAATCCTAAATTCAGTAACAAAATTTAAACAAACTAAAAAGATGCTCACTATTAATGCGGAAATAATTCCGCATAACGATGCAACAAACGCATTAAAATAAATAATTTTTACACGAGAAAGCAATCAATCAGACCTAAACTCAGAGTGACTTATTTTCCCACCTAATTTATTCGTCCAGCCCATACTTAAAAGACACAAAATAACCAAAACATAAAAAATAGAATTGATCCAAGCAGGAATTATCTTGTTTTTTTTAATTAAAAAAAGCTGAGCAGCCGAAAGGATAGCTGTCAGATAAACAAACCAAACAGCTTTTTCAGCAAATTCTTCGTGCTGATAAATTAATTGTTTTGAAACATGGGAAAGATTTTCAACAACTTCTTCGGCACCTTCACCCGTTAAAAAAGTCGGAATTGTCAAAAGCCCCGTCGCAACAAAAATAACAAGAGCTGAAATTTTTAGCGTTTTATTTCCGCTTAAAGTGGCAGCTATTAAGAAAAAAAAGCCAAATAATGCCCCCATAACAGGAAAGTGGTTGAGCAAAACATGTAAATAGGCAGCGTTCATAAGAATAAGTTACAACAGATATTACTTTTTGGAATGATTTGTAGTTTCAAAACGACCACAATCAAGCATCGCAGCACCATAGTAGGGATTTTTAAGTGAATCACCTAGCTGCAACCATTGAGCCTGGGCCATGGGGCAAAAAGCCACTTTCGCTCCCAAGCGATTTTTTTCATGAGTTGAAGTTATTAAAATATTCGAAACTTTTTTAAAATTCTCACGTGCATCTTCAATGTTTTTACTTTTAGAAAGAATTAAACTAGCTTGAGAAAGTTCGCCTTTTTCATTTTTATAAATCTGCTTTGCGGCATCAACAACTCCTTCAAGTGAATCTGCTGCAAGCTGATTTTGGATGTGTAAGTAACTTTCTACACTTTTAGCCGCCACAACCTTGACGCCCTTTTCTTTGTTCATACTGATTGACGTTGTTTTGGCAAAAGTTATTAATCCAATAAAACTGAAGATTAGAAGTTTTTTATTTTTCATATTCAAGTTTCCTCTTTTATTGAAAATCAAATTACCATATCCTGAGGATTACTAAGATATGAAAAAAAATATATCCATCATCACTCTTTCGGGTCTTTTAATGTCCCCCTCCGCATTTGCTTTGAAAGTTACATTTGAGGATATTGAGCCAAAAAGCTTTGAAGAATTTACAAAACCACAAAAGCCTGTTGCTGTTCCGCAACCTCCTAAAGTCGTGGGGGTTTCACCACCAAAGGCAGCTTCTGTGCCCCCTCCCAAAGCTGAAGCGGTGGTAAAACCAGTGCAAGCACCCAAAGTTGAAGCAGTTAAAGCTGATACTCAAACGGCTTCAACTTTTAATAAAACTAACAACAAAACACTTGTCGTTGGTGACTCACTTTCTTCGTCTGCCGGAAAGTTTGGCCCCGGTATCGCCGAAGCATTAAGCAAAAATGGAAATGAGGCCTGTCTTTATTCGGTATCTGGATCAAGATTTGATCAATGGGCAGGAAATTCCCCGATGAAAAATCCCAGTGGCTCAAGCGAAACATATTATAAAGACGGCAAAGGGAATTCCAAAAACTTTTCTAAGAACGAACCTACCTCACAAAACTGGAATCTTGCAAAACTTCTGGCTTCTCATTCATGTGGTAATCCAGAAAAAAAATTCACTCATCTCGTTATTCAGCTTGGTAGTAATCACAGTGAGGAATACAGCCCCGTTAAAGATTTAGATAAAATTTTTGCTCTCGCAAAAGCAAACGGGATTCAAGATATAAAATTCATCCTTCCTCCTGATGCAACAAAATATAAGCATCAAGAACTCTGTAATAAAATAAAATTTTATCTCTCAAAAGAACATGGAGTGAGATCAAGCTATTTTGATACTGTAAACAGAGTAGCAATTCAAAACAAAGACTTAAGAGACGGACTCCATTTCTATAACACGCCTAGTGAAAAAAACTGGACAACATCTGTAACTGATTGGATCGAAAATTCAAATCGTTCGATGGTTGAACAAAACATAAAAGAAAATCCTCACAATCGAACCGTTAGCAACTAAACCTTGACTCTTTGTCCTTCAAACTTTGAAAGTAAGCTGTAGACACACGGAACCACAAAAAGTGTCAGGACTGTGGAAACTAATACTCCACCCACCACAGACACCGCCATCGGAATACGGCTTTCCGCACCTGGCCCAATCGCAAATGCGGCAGGTAGAGCCCCCGCGATTGTTGCAATCGATGTCATGAGAATAGGCCTTAATCTCACAGGGCAAGCCTTAATAAGTGCCGCCTCAACCCCCATGCCCTCTTCACGAAGCTGATTTGTAAAATCCACTAAAAGAATCGAA
>JBILWH010000229.1:0-3188 GCA_044370015.1 Bdellovibrionota bacterium
GAAACTGGTCGATTGTTCGCATTGGAACCACCGCTGCCCAGAAAAAACTTTTCTATCAGTTAAAAAAAGAACAAGAAAAATGGGAGCGCCTTGGGATCAAACCCCAAATCAAAGCGATTGCGCAAAATTTACAAGTAAGTGAAGACGACGTTGAGACCATGCAAAAAAGGCTCTCAGGCAAAGACTCTTCTCTTTCTCCACGGCCAAGTGCAGATGGCGGTGAAGATATTTCTTTTGAAAACACATTGAGAGACGAAGGACCACTGCCCTCCGCACATCTCGAAGAAGAAGAAGACTCATGGCTTATTCAAAAAGCTCTTGAAGAATTCCAAGACGAACTCGACGATCGAGAAAAAGATTTCGTAAAACGCAGGCTTCTTTCTGAAACACCCATTACCCTTGAAGAATTCGGGAAAAGCTACGGAATTTCAAAAGAGCGATCCCGCCAAATCGAAGAACGCATCAAAAAGAAACTCAAAGAATATCTTCTAAAATATTATCCAGAAATTTCTTTGGACTAAATCATGCACGTTCACAAAATTCTAGATGCCGTCCAAAATTGGCCACAAGTTGCCTACATAGAAAACGAAAAAAATAATTTTCGCAAAAGCTCGAAAGCGCTTCTCGATCTTGTTGAAAAAAACTTTGCACCCACACAAAAAAGCCTAAGCCACACTCAAAGCTTTAGTTTCGTTGCCTTCACAAATGAGCGCACATGCCTCCGAGTGGGCATTGACGCAGAAGAAAAAAGCAGAAAAGTTCTGCCAAGTGTAAAAAGAAAAATCCTTAAAGATTTAGACTGTCCAGAATCTGCTGAACTCGAAACACTCTACATTTGGACGGCTAAAGAAGCGGCTTTCAAAACCTTTTCTTTTTTAGGAGCAACCGTTATTGGAGAAACTTTTCTTAAAAAAATTGAAGGCGATAAATTTGAAATTTTCTACGTAGATTCAAAGCAAAAAAAGCACTCTGCCCGCGGTATTTGGATTGAGCTATGCGATCACGTTGTGGCTGTATGCGCCCTTCAAATGAAAGGTTTTACTGCGTAAATTATCACATGATTTCAAGTACTTAAGAGCTGACTTTAAAGTTTTTAAAAATCTGCCGATAAGTACTATATACGACCTAAAAAAAGCTCCCCAGACTCCCTCAAAACACCTTCCAAATGAGAATCAAAGCGATTAAGCAGCGGACTATCTATATCCAAAACTCCAATTCCCAATTCACCTTTATATAACGGAACAACTAACTCCGAACGCGATGCTGAGTCGCAGGCAATATGCCCCTCAAACAAATGAACATCGGGAACATTTAAAATTTTTTTCTCTGTGAAAGCTGTTCCGCAAACACCTTTTCCTAACATGATTCGAGTACAAGCAACTTTGCCCTGAAAGGGTCCCAGAACCAATTCGTTTCCTTTTAAGAAATAAAAGCCCACCCAATTAAGATTCGGAATACTTTGATAAATCAAAGCACTCATATTTGCCGCATTAGCAATCATGTCTGTTTCATCTTCGAGAAGTGCTTTTAATTCGCGTAGCAATTCCATATTTAAATTTTCATTTTTAAAACTTTTTTTCTGAGTTTCTTTTGATGGAGAAAAAGTTTTTGAGTCAAAGATTCATCTTCTGGGGCTAAAATTTTTACAGCCAACAAGCCCGCATTGTGACTGTTATCAATCGCAACGGTTGCCACAGGAATACCAGCAGGCATTTGAACAATCGACAGCAAGGAATCCATACCATCAAGTTTTGTGATCGAAACAGGCACTCCAATCACAGGCAACGTTGTGAGAGAAGCAACCATGCCAGGCAAATGCGCTGCCCCTCCAGCTCCTGCGATGATAACTCGAAATCCTTTTGAGTGAGCTTGAGTTGCAAAATCGTACATCTCTTTTGGCGTTCGATGAGCAGAAATAACCTTTTTTATAAAAGGAATTTTGAATTGCTCTAAAACTTCCCAAGCCGCCTTCATTCGTGGCGCATCGGAAGCACTTCCCATAATCACAGCCACAAGAGGAGTTTTTTTCTGACGTTGAAGAGAAGATTTACTCTTAGACATATTCTCGAATCCTAGCCCACGCCTTTTCTTCTTGCAGGCTTAAAATACTCTTCATCGAATGAAGGTTAACTTCTTTTGAAAAAAGTTGATTGATGTGGCCCAACTTTCGACCCTTACGAAGTTCTTTTTTTCCATACCAATAAAGAACAGACTGTCGTCTTTGATCATTGTTTTTGGCATTTTCCATAAACACTTCAGCACCTAACTTACAAGTTGAACGATCCATGTGATCTGAGCCAAGAAGATTTTTCATCATAAATTTTTGAGGAAGTGATTTAATTGTTGTCGAATGAAATCCACTTGCTGCCATAAGATGCAATTCAAATTGATTGATCAAAAACGCATCTAAAGTGATGTGCCCCGTATTGTGAACTCGCGGCGCCACTTCATTCAAATACAATTTACCCTGAGACCAAAACAATTCAAAGGCGGCAACTCCGACATAAGACAAATCATCAAGCAAAGTTTTGATTGGAGAAAGAATTCTAGCACTTTCTTGTGAAGCCGCGGGAATGAAATCTTCTGCGGGTCCATAAACCCATTCACAAATTCCTTTTTTCTGCTCGCTTACAAAAAGCGGGTAACTTAGAAAATTCCCCCTCAAATCACGAGCGACAATCAACGAACACTCCGCCTCAAAAGGAATTTCTTCTTCTATATAAACGAGAGCTCCTTTTTCTTGGGCTTTTTTCAAAAACAACTTCCAATCATCGTGAAGATACTCACGAGAAAGAAAAAAATTTCCATATCCGTCGTATCCTTGCCTGCTCCACTTTGCGACCCATTTTCCATCAGGCAAAAAACCCTCATAAATCTGGGCCTTTGCTGTAGGTAAGGAATATTTTTGAAAAAGTTTTTTCTGTTCCCACTTGTCAGACAACAAACTCATCGCCGAAAGAGGAGGAAACACCTTTCCCTTATTTTTTTCATTAGATAAGACAGAAGACCAGAGCGGAAAATTCAAAAACTCGCTTTCAAAAGTTAAAAAGTCGCAATCTTTGATCGCATTTACTCGATCTTCCTCTGACTGAAGTTTTGAAGTCGGAATAAATTCATCTGCAAGACAAAGAGCAGGATCGCCCTCCACTCCCCCGATGACACGCAAAGAGTCGCCACGGCGCTTCACT
>JBILWH010000021.1:0-10075 GCA_044370015.1 Bdellovibrionota bacterium
AAATCAAAGCACCCGAAGCCCAACAATTTAAAAAAGAACAAGTCCTCCGAGCCACATCGCCTGAAACAGTTTTTTTTCAAAACGACGAAAGAGAACTTCGGCTTGATTCTAGTGAAATTTACACGAGCCTTGAAACAAGAAACATATTCTTTAAAGGATCAACCGAACTAAAAAGCCCCGAGGGCTTTCATGTTAAGGGCGAAAACCTTCGCTATTTTCACAAAACAAAAAAAATACTGTCTGAAGATCGTCTTCACTTCGAAAGCACTCCTGACCTCAAACAATCTTTCATTGAAGGTTCGGGAACTGGTTTTGAGGCAGACCTTAATCGAAAGGTTTTCTTCATTCCTAAAAATGTTAACTTTTCTTTTCTCTCCAAAGACTCCACCGAGTCTTTTTCAAAAATAAAAGGAGATTCTGTACGAATCTTTAGAGAAAAGGGGTTGGCCGAAGTTGAGGGAAATGTCGGCTTTCAAAATAAAGATATCAGTCTGAGATCCGATCTCTTATCTATTTCGTTTGACGCAAAAGGGAAAAAGTCAACTGAAACCGCTAAGTTCCAAAGCTCCTCACATGTTGTCGCTCTTTTTGATAGCTTTAAACTTTCGAGCAAAGAAATTATTCTAACTTTGAAAAATAGAAAAAATATTATTTTTATAGAAGCAAACGGAGAAGTCATTCTAACAAGCGACAAGGGACTTGAAGCAACCACTCAAAGTTTAAAAATTATAAACCCAGAAGAAAAAAAGAGAAAAATTTCATTTTCTGGAAACGTCTTTTTGAAACAGGGAACAGATGAAGCAAAATGTCGGGAGGCCTCGATTGATCCCACATCTGACAACTGGACACTCAAAGGAGATGCCTCTTTTCAAAGAGGAAAAGACATTTTGTCCGGGGAAGAGATTCACTATTCTAAAACAAACAATATTCTAGAAATCAAAAAAGCTTCTGGCCAACTTCAAAAGAGCCATGCTTTTGGAACTAAAAAATAATTTAAAAATATCAAGCCGATAACTCAGGAATGGATGTAATTATTGTTTCAGATGAAGAAGCTTCTGTAACCCCTTGATCAAGAGCTTCCAAGCACTCAATCATTTTAAGTAGCTCTTCTTTCAGCCTTACTTTTTTTTCAAAACTTAGTGTGGCAAAGGTGTATGTTCCGCTTTTTAAAGTAAACTGATCTTTTTCACAAAGAATTGGAGACTTCCACTCTTTAACTTGCTTTTCTTGAGCAGAACTTCGCTTGGCTTTTGCAACTCCCGCAGCCTCCAAAAGTTTTTCCAACTCAGAAACCGATAATTGTTCCTCCAGAGTCTGCTTTAAAAGTCTCTTCAAGAAATCAGCATCTTTTATTCTGGATAATACCCTCCAATGCCGATGAGTAAAAGATTTACCCTTTGCATATAGTAGCTTTTGCTCTTCTTCGGGAACTTCGGTGAGCTGAATCTTTTCACTTAAGGTACTCTTGTGGGATCCCAGCATTTTTGCGAGCTTATCAAGGCTCAAACCTCGGTTTTCTTTCAGAACCTTTTTCAAATAATGGGCTTCTTCTATCGGTAGAAGATCCTGACGTTGAAGGTTCTCTACCAATGAAAGCATCTGTGCTTCATTGTCCGAAACTTCCTTCACAACACATTCCAAATGAGTCAATCCGGCTAGGCGAGCCGCTCGATAACGACGCTCTCCACTTATTATTTCATAGCCATTTCCACGGGGCCTTACAGTAATAGCTTGGGCCTGACCCACTTCCCTCATAGTCGTAGAGAGCTCTTCAAGTGACTTTGGATCGAAAACCTGTCGAGGCTGCTCGGGGTTAGGAAAAATCAATGAAATAGGGATTTGCTTGCTGCCTCCCGTATTTTCGAGGGCCTCGGCTCCTGCCACAACAACTTCTGCAATCTTTGAAATTCGATTGCTTAAAAAGTCCTTTAATCCCGAAACTGGCCCCTTGTAGGATAGCTTTTCGGATTTATTGTTTTCTTCCCCAGACTCCGAACTCATACAACTAAAAATAGGTCTCTGGCCCCATAAAGTAAAGCCATCTTCTAAAGACAGCAGAATAAATTAACATTCTCATGGGCACAGTCCCATAAACTAGGGCATGCAGGTATTCATTGAGATAGCCCGCTAAGAGAGCTAGTTTAGTCACGTGCGCATCGCTCTGCTGCAAATTCATTCGATATCTGGCCAAGTTGCTTGGAATACTCGCAAAGTCATAAAGGCTCTTGAAAATGCGAAAGAACAAAATGTTGATTTAGTGGTAACTCCCGAACTTGCTCTCATGGGCTATCCACCTGACGATCTTCTCACCTTACAGCCCTTTTTGAATGAAGAAAAAAAAGCACTTGTTGAATTGGCTGCTCAGACTCAAAAAACAGGCGTGGCTCTTCTTGTAGGTCACACAGAATTAAATGAACAAAACTTTTTTTGGAATTCGGCAAGCCTTTTTGAAAAAGGGGAATGCGTAGGGACTATTCGAAAAAAGCGTCTTCCAAGCTATAACATTTTCTCAGAAGCTCGACACTTTGCCTCCTACACTAAAGATCAATCACCCTTAAACTTTAGGGGCAAAAAAATTGGAATCAGTATTTGTGAAGATGCCTGGGACGAAATTGAATCCTATGGTCCCCTTTACCTTCGCAAATATGAAAGTGCTCCACCTGTTTTTAAAGACGAACGAAAAAACTGCGATTTACACATCAATCTTTCAGCTTCACCCTTTGAATGGAACAAGGGAAAACTTCGAAAAAAAACTTTCCAAGAAATCTCAGAAAAGCTAGGAAAACCTTTTTTCTGGATCAATCGCGTAGGTTCGCAAGATGAAGTTCTCTTCGATGGCAAAAGTGCTATTTATGACGGAAAAAATTATTTAGAAGCAAAAGCTTACGAGGAAGATTTTTTAATTTGGGACTCTTCAGCGAAATCTCAAAAAAGCCTTTATTCAAATCACTCCTCTTGGGAAAACCTTTCTGAAATGCTCCAAATAGGCCTTAGAAACTTTGTTCATCAATCAGGCGCTGAGGGCGTAATTGTGGGACTTTCAGGAGGAGTGGACTCTGCTTGTGTCGCAACTCTTGCAGCGAAAGCGCTTGGACCAGAAAACGTTCTTGGAATTTCACTTCCAAGTGACGTGACAAGTGAAGAATCAAAAAAATTAGCTCGTGATTTCGCTCAAAATTTAAAAATTCAATTCAAAGAAGTTTCCATTTCATCAATTGTTGCAGAAAGTGCAAAGGCTTTGGAATTAGCTCGGGAGGGAATACCATATGAAAACCTTCAAAGTAGAGCTCGTGGAATTCTTCTTATGGCCGAGGCAAATCGCTCGGGAAAACTCCCTTTAGCTTGTGGCAACAAATCAGAGCTTGCGATGGGTTATGGAACCCTTTACGGAGATATAGCAGGAGCACTTGCTCCCATAGGGGATCTTCTAAAAACAGAAGTCTATGGACTCTGTCATTTTTGGAATAAAGAACAAATCTATATTCAAGAACGTATTCTTAAAAGAGAACCTACAGCTGAACTAGCCCCCCAACAAAAAGACACAGACTCCCTACCTCCCTATGAAATCCTAGATGCTTTTTTACACGAGCTCTTAAATCGCCAAGGAAAATCTTTTGTGGAAAAAGACTGGAAAAGTTTTTTAAAAAATACAAGCGCTCAAGAATTAATGCATAAAGTTCTTCGTGCGCAATTTAAACGCTACCAAGCCCCTCCTTTGCTAAGAGTTAGCAACAGAGCGTTTGGCCTTAGCTGGCGCATGCCCATATCAACAACACTGCCAAAAAACTAACCTAAAAGCCTTTCGAGCTGCTTTATTTTTTGGCATTTTTTTTAAAATTTTTTAAAATATAATTAATGGAGATATGAAAAAAAACATCCTTATAGCTCTTTCTTTGACTTTTTCCTTAATTGGATTTTCTGAAATGAAAGTCGAAAGCAACAAACATAAGGAAGAATGTCTTGGACCAAAAGCCAAATCTCCAAACTATGGAACCATTTATGATGCACTGAAAATGCTCATCAACGATAAAAATTGCTTTATATCAAACATTGTTGTTTTACCTAAAGATAAAAAACCAAATAAAGCACTTGCCGCTTATCGTCGTGATTGCCAAATTAAATTCGGAAACTTAGGCCCTGAAGTGATTCTTCAATTCGAAATAGACGAAAATAAATTAAACAAAGATAACTCTTTTCTCAAAAAAACCGGAGCATTTATCTCACAATCAGTACTACAACTGCAAGCTGAAACAAAAGAAGTTAAAACTGAATTTAAATTCAAAAGTGGAAAAAGTAACTCTTTAAAAAATTCAGAAGACTACCTAAATGGAAATGAGGCAGAAAAAGACAGAGGATTTCGCGACTTGGCTGTTGAAGCAGGGGTATGCAAACCTAAAGAAGCAGTTTTTTTAGATGAGACCAACCAAGCAAACTTTGCTCAAAGCAGCTCTTCTGAAAAAGCTAATCAAGAAGCTAAGCACTGATTTATTTATTTTTATTCCTTATAAACTCTTCTTGAAACTCATATCGATCATGAGTTTCAAGATCAAAAGCTTCAATTGATTCAAGATCTTTTTCTGTAAGACCTCGAAAGTTATGCTTACACTTATAACAAATTAAAATAGGGGGTCTGAGATAATAAAGAGCTCGATCAAAAACTAAGAATAAGGGCATTGGAGACCAAACGACAAACCAGTTGTAGCCCATATACATCAAAACGAATGTTGCAACGGAAGCAATCGCCACAAGAGTGAGCCCAATAGAACGGCGAAAATCACTTTGCTTGTAAAATTCTTTGCATGAACATTCAGGGCACTTCTCAGGTAGCTTTTGAATAAGAGTTGAAGGCCCAGGAAGACCAATTAACTGATCAAGAAAGTGCTGATTTGATTTAATCTTTGAATTCGTCATTTCAGCACCTTCTTAAACATTTAAAAATTAATTACTTTCTTCAAGGGCACTGATGATTTCGCTCACGTGACCTTCAACTTTGACGGGTTGCCAAACTTTTGCAAGTTTTCCATCGGTATAGAGAAAAGTACTACGCTCAACTCCCATGTAGGAATTGCCCATGAAATTCTTTTGCTTCCAAACACCTAATTTTTTGCTCAATTTTTGATCGGTATCAGCGAGTAAATTAAAATTTAATTCATATTTTGAAATAAAGTTTTGATGGCTTTCTTTTGCGTCTGGACTTACACCCACAACCGCTGCGCCTTTTTCAGTTAAGAGAGCTAAATTATCTCTAAAGTCACACGCTTCTTTTGTGCACCCTGGAGTATCATCCTTGGGGTAGAAATAAAGCACGAGATGGCGATTTGTTTGAGCTAATTCTTGTACGTTAACAGAACGCCCTTCAACATCTTCAACCGTCTCAGCGGGAGCCACACTTC
Organism: Bdellovibrionota bacterium; assembly: GCA_044370015.1. Classification (GTDB taxonomy): domain Bacteria; phylum Bdellovibrionota; class UBA2428; order UBA2428; family UBA2428; genus CANIGN01. Next base: position 5,394 of record JBILWH010000021.1, read on the forward strand.
CAATTTCAGGAGCAGTTGTCTCTGAAGGAGCGCTTTGAAGAACCGATGCTTTTGAAATCGCCTTGGCGACTACTTTCTTCTTTGTAACTTTCTTTGCCTTTTTAACAATTTTTTTTGGAGCTTTTTTCTTCGCAGCTTTTTTAACTGTTTTTTTTGTAATTTTCTTTGCTACTTTCTTTACAGATTTTTTCACCACTTTTTTCTTAGTTTTTTTTGTGGTTTTTTTATTTGATTTTTTCTTTAACTTCTTTGCCATTATTCTCTCTCCTCACGTTTTTTAACTTCAATTTTTAAAACCTTTACCGTTAAGGAATTTCTTATCACGGCCTGGCAAGCGAGTCTCTCCTTTGTCAGATGATAAACATTGCCCAAAAGTCTTTTTTCAGGACCCAACATTTCCTCAAGCGACCCCAATGGATCTTCTTTAAGAACTTTAATCATGCAATCTGTGCAAGAGGGAGTTCCCCCACATGTTTGCTGAATTTGAATTCCCGCCACGTAGGCCGCCTGAGTAAGCTTTGAACCCACCTCAACTTCAACGCTCCGCTCAGTTCCGTCTTCTAAAACAAAGCTCACAACAACCATAAGTCTCAAACTAAGCACCTTCATGCAAACTGTCACTTTTTTGTTTGAATTCCCAAAATGTTTCTTGTGGGGCCTAAACTCCCCTTCTAAACTGACCTATGAGGGCTTTTCACCTATGAATCTTTTCAAGCTTTTGAATAAAAACCATAGCTTAGTTGCAATTTTAACTGTCCTTTTTAGTTCTTCCCTCTATTCATCTTCCCAAAACATTTCTGAGAAAAATCCATTCTTAAATACAGCTTCTCAAGAACTTAAATATGAATTAGAAAATCAAAAAAACCTGAAAATATATATATCTGGCAACGTAGCGGGATCTAAAGAAACTTGCGGCTGCGCCCTCAACCCCAAAGGCGGTCTTGAAAGACGTTATAATTTTTTAAAAAAAGAAGGCCTCTTAGAAAAAAAACGTCCCGATAACACTCTTGTTTTAGATTTTGGAAACCTACTATTCAAAAATGAATCCATTACAAAACATGAAAAGAATGCAGCTCTCGATAACGCAAAAAAAATCCTTCAAGCCAGCAATCTTTTTCAATATGATGCCGTGAACTTTGGAAATTTAGATCGAATTCTTCCCCAAAAAGATCTTCAAAAAGTTTTTGGAAATTCTCAATTCCCCTGGCTTACGAGTAATATTTTTTCAAAGAGTCGTTTTGGTACGACTTTCAAAAGAAGTTTGAATAGGAAGCTGGAAAATTTTGAGGTTTTACTATTCGGACTTAGTTCAGTTCAAGAAGAAGATTCTGCTGAATGGCGTTTTGAGAGTCCTCAAAGTATTTTATCCAAGGAAACAAAAGACACTCCACCTTCAACTCTTGTTATTGTCCTCTCTGATCTGGAAGTTGGAGAACTTACAAAAATTGCCGAAACAATGACTCGACCTACTGTTTTTTTAGGATCACGAGAGATGGGGGGCTGGGACAGGCCTATAGAAATTGGCTCTTCTCTTTTAATTCATCTCAGACACCAGGGCCAAGAATGGGGCGTTTTGAACGTTTCTTCAAAATGGCAAAATAAGCAAGGTTGGTATAGCCCTCAAGAAACAGAGAAGCTTGCCAAAAGATGGGACGACCTTAAAAACGAAAGCCTCAAAATCAAAGAACTTGAAAACTCCCCTGAAAAAAGCGTCGAAATAAAAAATCTCGAAAGCAAGGCTCAAGAGCTAAAAGCTCTTGCTCCATCAAGTAAAAAAGATGTTTCCTTTTCTTTTGAAACAATTGAAATGAATGCTTCATTTGACGGAAAAAACTCAGCTAGTAAATTCATGAAATAAAAGCTTTAAAAAGATTTTGAGAGAAAAATCCTTTTCCACTCATCTAAAGAATGCTTAGGCGGCTCTGCCCCCCAAGAGCGAGGGAGATAGTTTTTAAGAGTTTTTTCTATATCAAAAAACAGGGCACTTTTTTCTAAAGGGTGATTTAAAATCTCAGCGCCTAACAAAGCCCCCGAAATTTCGAGTGCTGTTTTTTTTGAATAAAGATACTTTCGACAGCCTGTTAATAGCGCTTCTTCAATCTCACCTGATCCCCAATCATAGCGAAGTAAAAATTCACGCGCGATTGAAACCACAGCCTTCATTCGAATCATTCCATTTTCATAGGCAACAGCAGAAGCTTGCAAAGTATTTTCAGTTGCATAGAAAAAAGGAGCATACGAGCCAAAAACGGTTGGCGCTAAATTGAGATCTAAATTAATAAAAGCAGCAAGAATGGGATTGCTCGGATTTTTTTCAAATTGTCGAGAAAGCCATGCAACTCGAATAGCCTCTTGTCTGTAAACTCCAAGATCTAACAAAAAACTGTAAAGAGCTTTACCGCTTATCTGGCCGCTTGTGACTAATGAAAAAACAGTGAAAACAATTGCGTCACTTTCGCTGTCATCACCAAACAAAACAAGTCGAGCGGTTTTTGGTAAAAAATACCAAAGACTCAAAAGCGCTCCAAGCTTATAGCCTAATTGTTCTTTTAGTTTTTTAAATTCTCCACTTCGAACATGTCTTAGTTGATCTTTAAGAATTAAACCCTCATGCTCAATTCCATCGAATTCCATTTTAGATCTAAGTGTTGTCCCCATTTGAGGAGGAGAAGCGGACAAAAAGAAAAGTGGGGATTTTTGAGGATCTTCTGTTGATCCTCGGCGCAAAGCTCTTAGAAGAAGGGAGAAACCAGGTACATTACTTTTTCTCTCCGGTCTTTCAAAAGCTGCTTTTAGAAGACCTCCGATAGAGTGAATTTCTGTATTTAAATACGTGCGATCCACATCCGAAACAATAATCAGCCCAGAATAATTCTTAGGAATACGAAAGACAGAATCAGGAATCTCAATACCTGGAATCTTATGAGGCATCCTTTCTACATTCTACCTTGCGTCACGAAACTTGTCTCATCTTATTATTCCATTTTCAAACACTTGCACATCTTCATCTCTAGGGAATAAAACAGAGTAATGACATCTGGAAAATATAGTCGTTTATTGAGTGTTTATTTTATTGGCTTAGTCTCATTTAAAGCTTCTGCTGGTATTACGCATACAATCCAACACACTGCAAATGTTGTTGAGACAGGAAAATATGAGACTCGAATTCAAAGTGATTTAATTTTAAACAATGGAGGAGGCGTAAATATCTCAGGACATTTCAGAACAGGCTTAAAACAGGACATATTTGATATTGAAGGCATTATAGGCACTGGAAAAACCGATTTTAAAATCGGGGCCCTCGGACAATTTAATCTTTTGCCAGATATTCCTGGACAAATTGCTTTAGCTTTTTTTGGAGGTGCTACCTATCTTAACGATAATGGATTTGATTCATCTAAAAACAAATCAGTACTTGTTCTCACTGTTGGAACAATCGGTTCAAAAAAATTCGATGCTTCTTTTGGTCAGATTATTCCCTATGGTGGTTTGCAACTTGAAGCGGTCATGAAATCAGGTGGAAATATTCTTCCCGTTACTTTTTTAGCTGGAGCTGAGTGGAGAATTACAGAGGCTACTCCTTGGAAGTTTTTTTCAGAACTAGATCTTGATCTTAATGAAAGTAACTTTCAAATTGGACTAGGAGCTGGATACAGCTTCTAAAGGAATTTAAATTGAAATTTTCTATTTGGTCTGGCTCACATGTTCTCAAAAAAACAGACCTAACTTTAGGCCTTAAGAATCTTCAAAAGCTTGGCTTTCAGTTTGAAATATCCAAAGGCGTTGAATCCTATTCCACTCAAAATAAACAACCCCTTCTTCCGTTTCTTGCAGGTAATGATCAACTTAAAATCGAAGAATTCCTAAAAATAGTAAGGAATCCTCAAGCCCAATGGATACTTGCCACAAGAGGCGGATATGGTTGCTTGCGTCTTTTAAATGAACTTGATCAAATTTCCATAGATCGAAAAGACCCCCTTCATATCTGGGGCTATTCTGATCTTACTGTTCTTCAACTTTACCTTTGGCAAAGAAAGGGATGGAAATATGTTCAGGGACCCCTTTTAGGTTCTGAAACTTTTATTAAACCCTCAAGCAAAGAAGAAAAAATTTTAAAGAATATATCTCACTTCGGAACTTTTCCTTCAAATTTTGCTATTAAAAATTTTGATAAAAGAATACGCCTCTCTAAAGAAAAGTTTCTTTTACTCGGAGGGAACCTTGCTTCAATCGTATCTATGCTTGGAACCCCCTGGGAACCAAAACCTGCCAATGAATTTTTACTTTTTCTCGAAGACATTGACGAAGCAGGATATAAATGTGACAGATTGTTGACCCAGCTTTCAAATTCTCGCTTTTTTGACACTTGTAGAGGAATAGTTCTTGGTCATTTTACGAACTCTCAAGGCTATCAAAATATTTTTAAAAGCTTTTCTAAAAAAACCAACATGCCTGTTTTTGGAGGCATTCCAATGGGCCATCAAACACCACGTATTCCGCTTTTGATGGGTTCAACGGTTTATATTGAAAAAAATAAACTATTTCTTGACGCTCCAAAATTATAAATTGTTAATTTTTGATTAACCTAAAATTACTTCAATTATTTCTCATATTTTTCATGATTTTTACGAATAGAAATAAGGAGTTACAAGCTCGTAATGACGTTGATAGTGACCGGCGCG
>JBILWH010000230.1:0-3168 GCA_044370015.1 Bdellovibrionota bacterium
TCACAAAAAGAAGTGCTTTGGAATAAGGCGCGTGAAGCCCGTGAAAAGGCTTACGCGCCTTATTCGCATTTTTTGGTGGGCGCTGCTTTGGAAACAGATAACAATAAGTTTTTTGTGGGATGTAATGTAGAAAATGCATCCTATGGAGCAACTATTTGCGCAGAGCGAGTCGCAATCCTTAAAGCAGTATCCGAGGGATCTCTCAAAGTTAAGCGAATTGCAATTGTTGCAGATTCTAAAGGGCAGTCTGTGCCTCCCTGTGGAATGTGTTTGCAGGTGATGGCGGAATTTTGTGAAGCAAACACAGAAATTATTCTTGGAACACCTCAAAAAATTGAAAAGGTTTTAAAGTTTGCGGATTTATTACCTGCTGCTTTTTCAAAAAATTTTCTAAAATGAAAATTTTTTTTTATCTATTTTTATTCCTCGCTAATCTTTTTTGTTCTAAACCTGTTTATTCTCAAGAAAATTTGGACATACAGCTTATTCAAACACTTAAAGTGAAAAGTTTTCCAAGTGTAACTTTTAAGCTTCAAGTAAACGGATTGCAGATTGGTGAAAATGTTTTTGTTTTTGATGAAGATTTTGGAAAGTGGATCGTTCGTCCTCTTTCAAATAAGTTTATTGGCTATTACAACGAATTAAATCAAAAATGGATTCGATACGATGTGAAATCTCAAAGGTCAATTGTTTTAAGTGATAAGGCTTCCTACGATTTTGATTTTGATACAACTTCAAGTGACTCAATTTATGCGTTTTTGCTTGAAGACGAAAAAATAGTGCAAAGTCGGTTAAAGCCTGTAGAGTTTGATCCTTTTGATAAAAGTATTTCTACTTTGCTGAACATTAGATTTTTAGCGCCTCAAAAAATTCGCAATGAACCGGGTCCCGAAAGAGTTTTTAGAGAATGGACGGTCGGGCAGATGGAAATTTTGCCCAAAAAGGAACCCCCCACAAATGTTCCAAGAATTATATTTACCAGTAGTGTTGTGACGGGTAGTAAGCGCGAAAAAAATGGGCTTGTTCGAAAAACTTTTTTTAGTTATCAAAATGTTGCAAGTTCAGTGGGAAATAACGAAGAAGGTTCTATTCGTGTTCTTCGATTGCGGCAAGATCCGGTTTCAAGTTTGAAGCCAAGTCCTCATGTGATCGATTTAAGTGAACAAAAGCTTTATTTTACAAATGGAGCAGAGAACCCCGTTCAACTTTTAAATCGAAACATCAATTCTTTAGAGAAAACCAAAAGAGTTCAGGATCTAATTAAGTAATTTTTTCTCGAAATAATTTAAGAAGCCTTTGCATGCATCGGGTAAGTGATCGCGGCTTTTGAACGCTAAAACAATTTTATAATCTGTAAGTGGGGCTTCAAGGTGAGGTTCAAAAAACTTTCTTTTTGTTCGTGAATGAATAAAATCAGGAATGAGTCCTACGCCAAGACCAGAATCGACGTAGTCAAGAATTGATTCCCAGCTTCCCATAATTCCGCGAGTGTTTGGGTATTTTTTAAACTGCTTAAAATATTTTTTTTCAAAATCCCAAGACTCGGGGCCTTCTTCTTTAATAAAGAAATCAGCTTCTTCAAGCTTGATCGGGCCTTTTGAAATAAGAGTGTAGCGCCCATTCACAAGGTCAATGTATTCATAGGGGCGAATGCGAGAATCAAAAAGCACTGCGCCAAGAGAAACTTGATCTCGGCTTAGGTAATCGATGACTTTGCTTGTGGGAGCGAGTTGAGTTTTGAGGGCCACGTCAGGATTTTCTCGAACGTAATTTCCTAAAATAGGATTCATCAGATAATGAAAAACAGATCCCGTGGAGGCGATTTCAATGTTTCCCACGGTTTTGCCGCCTTCTCGCTCGATTTCTCCTCTGAGTGAGTCTGCTGCTTTGATAAGTTTCATGGCTTCGCTGCGAAGCTTTTCTCCCTGGGGAGTGAGTTGAAACCTGTTTTTTTGGTGACTTAGGAGTTTTGTGTTGAGATTTCTTTCGAGAGATTGAATGGCCTGGCTGATGGCTTGAGAAGAGACATGATTGATTTGAGCGGCACTCAAAAGAGATTCACTCATTGCGGCATCGTAAAAATATTTCAGGTGATAAAGATTTAGCACGATAAGCTCCGAGGCTTTTATAGTTCCCCAAAGCTTATCCCGCTAGTTTTTTTTTATATTTGAAGAATTAATAGTAAATTTCTTTTGATTTTATGCTTGATTCAAATTCGAAATTGTAAGCAGCAGCTGAGGGGTTGAACCAGCATTTTGGACGAAGTCCATTTTCAAATCCGGTCTCTACAGAACAAGCTCCTGTCACTTGATCTGAGTCTGAAAAGTCTTGCCCAAAGGGAATGCTGCAAAGAGAACCTTGAAAATAAGTATCTAAGCGACACTGTGCTCTCGGGTGATACTGGTAGATTCCGCTGTAAACAGCATCAGTAGGAGTTTCGAGTTTTACTTCAGCTTGTCCGCCAAGTTCTGCAAGAACGTTGCCCAAGACTATTCCGGCAATAGCAGATCTTTCGCAAATAAGTTGATCGCGAGTTTCGGAGTAAATTTTTGAGCAATTGGTTTTTGCTATCGGGTCGTTTCCTTTAAATTGCGCAAGTTCCTCGTCACTCATTGAAGAGTAAACTCTCTTCAAGCATTTTGTCGTTCCAAAGTAATCGGATTGTCCTTCAACAGAAGCCCAACTGCTTCCACCAAAATAACTTGAGTATTTGGGGTTTCCTGCAAGGTGGTGACCAAGCTCATGACAAGCAACAAGAAGAAAACCATCAGCAGTCATAAGTTCATGGCGAGCAAGTCCGCCGTACATGTTGATCACCCATGTTTCACCAATTTGCTCAGCACTTGCGTTGACGGTTCCGTTTGTCCATAAGCGATTGATTTCAAAAGTGCCTCCTTTTTCTTGAATGATAGAAGTATAAAGACTTTCAACTTTATCTAACACTGAATTGAAATCACTTTCGCTGATTCCTGTTGTGACTTCATCGTTTCGACTGACTGGAATGTAGCGATCGTTATGTGGAGCAAATCCAGAGCACAAATCATTTGTGCGGATTGAAGATGCTGACAAAGCAAATGTAAAAACTGAAAATAGAAGTTTATTTTTCATTTATGAAGCCTCCCCTTGGCTGTGATTTTTTAATTTTGAAAGCTTAGTAGCGTAAAGATG
>JBILWH010000231.1:0-3167 GCA_044370015.1 Bdellovibrionota bacterium
GAAATCGAAGATCCTGGCACATTACAAACAGCAAAGGTTTTTACTTTTTCATCAAGCGCTAAACGCAAAGCTGCCAAGGTATCTGCCGTCTCTCCTGATTGAGACACAACACCAACGATTGTATTTTTTGTGAATACTGGATTACGATAACGAAACTCACTCGCAAGATCGACTTCAACAGGAATGCGCGCCCATTTTTCGAAAAAATATTTTGCGGTGAGTGCCGCATAATAGGCTGTTCCGCAAGCAACAAAGTGTACTCGATCAACATTTTTCCAAAGATCTTTGTGCTTTTCTAAATCATCCCAAAGAAACCCAAGCTCTTCAGTGGGCAAGCGTCCACTCAAAGTATCCGCAACGACACTGGGCTGCTCAAAAATTTCTTTTAACATGAAGTGATCAAAGCCACCCTTAGCAATTTTATCGGGTGACCAATCAATATGACTCACGGAAATTTCTTTTTTCTTTAATTCAAAATCATAAAAATCTAAATGATTGATGTGACCTGCAAAAATTGTTTTAGCAGGTAAAAAAAACATGTCGGACAAATGAGGCAAAAGAGCCTGTAAATCACTTCCGATATAAAGTGAATCACTCATTTTACCTGCAACAAGAGGAGCTCCTGCCTGCACACCAAACAAATGTCCCTCAAGGCCTGCGACCATAACAAGAATGGCATAGTGCCCCTCTACTTTTTGAGTTCCTATTTTGAGACTTTCTAAAACATTTGCAATTTTTTCAGGATGAGTAAGAGAATCAAAATCTCTTCCCGCTAAAAGTTTGTACCGAATATTTTCAATCAAATGAGCAAAGACTTCTGTGTCAGTTTGCGATTCAAATTCTTGGCCTTGTCTTTGTAGCTCTTCTTTAAGCTCTAAGTAATTTTCGATGATCCCATTATGAACAAGAAAAGTTCTGCCCGCTTTGTGAGGATGAGCATTGACTTCAGAAGGAACCCCATGAGTTGCCCAGCGCGTATGAGCGATTCCTTGAGTGAAATTTCCTTTGACGCTTTTTAAAGCATCCTTCAGAGCACTCACCCTACCCACGCAACGTTTGATCATCACATCTTCCTTGGATGAAGGCATAAGGGCCACACCCGCAGAATCGTAACCTCGATACTCAAGACGCTCGAGTCCACCGATCAAAACATCAGTAACATTCTTTGGTCCAACGTAGCCAACGATGCCACACATCTTACTTTGTTCCTTTCGATTTCAAACGCGCTTTCAATCGATTGGCATAATCAGGCTTCACGGTTAATTCCGCTCGAGAAAGAGCAAGAGCCCCTGCAGGAACATCTTCTGTTAGAGTTGTTCCCGACGCAACGTAAGCATTATCACCAACAGAAATAGGAGCAATCAACTGAGTATCACTTCCGATAAAAGCATATTTTCCGATATGAGTTTTATGCTTCATTACTCCATCGTAGTTGCAGGTTATCGTTCCACAACCGATGTTTGTCTCTTCACCCACATCCGCATCACCTAGGTAAGCAAGGTGATTCACCTTTGCGCCTTTTCCTAGCGTTGTTTTTTTAAGTTCAACGAAATTTCCAACTTTTGCCTCTTCTCCAACAACACTTTCAGGACGCAAGTGAGCAAAGGGGCCCACTTTTGATCCTTGCTTTAAAACTGCTGAACGAAGCACACATGAAAAATCAACAACTACATTGTCTTGAATTTCAGTATTTTCAATTAAACTTGATCCTACAACTTCAATATCTTTTCCGATTTTACAACGCCCCAAGATTTGAACGTTTGGACCAATCACACAAGGGCCTTCAAATTGAGCACGTGCCGAAACAAAAGAACTCAAAGGATCAGCAAAACTAACACCCAAATTTTCAGCAAGATTTTTTTGAAGTCTTGCTTGAGAAAGACTTCGCGCAATCGAAAGTTCATAGGCATTGTTAACTCCCGACAAATCCCACTTAAAAGGACAGCGAATCGCTTCACTTTTAAATCCTGAAACAGAACCCAAAGTATCTGTTAAATAAAATTCATTTTGTTGATTTTTGTCTGAAATTTTTTCAAGCGAATTAAGAAGAGCTGTTGCTTTAAAATAATAAACTCCACTATTTACTTCGCGAATTTTTTTTTCACTATCGCTTGCATCTTTTTCCTCGCGAATTCCCTCAAAAACACTTCTCATGTCTCTTAAGATTCTTCCAAGCCCCGAGGGATTTATCGTCGAAAAAGTCATGCATGCGGAATCTAAACTTTGCTTACGTGCTTCAGAAATAAAATAGTCAAGAGTTTGTTTTCGAATGAGCGGCAAATCGCCATTTAAAACGATGATTTCTTCTTCAGGATTTACCTTGTGTCCTGCACGCAAAAATCCCTGCATTGCTGTTCGAACAGCATCACCCGTTCCTCTTAATTCTTGCTGAGTAAAAAAAACTGTTTTTTCCTGATATCCAAGAGTTTTAAGATTTGTGATTTCAGAAGCTCTTTCTAGCAAAGACGCTTTCACATCGGAACCACCATAACCAATCACAACGCCCACGGGATTGCAGAGTTCAAGTAAGGTTTGATAGGCAGGAAAAGCCATAGGCTCATCGTTAACCGTAAAGAGTACTTTTGGACGATCTGATTTCATACGAGTTCCTCGTCCTGCAGCTAGTAAAATTCCAATCATTTGAACTCCTTTATGCTATGCTAGTCAGCGTGTTAGCAATCGTCGACATAGGAAGTAACTCCGTTAAAATTCTTGTCGCCAAAATGCAACAAGGCGTCTTAGATGAACTTCACATAGACTCCGAAACAACTTCCCTCGCTCGTGGCCTTCCTCAAACAGGCCGAATAAGCCAAGAATCCATAACGGCTACTCTTGATGTCATGCGGCGCTTTCGAAAAGATGTAGATCGCCTGCAAGTCAAAAACGTTCAAATTGTGGGGACTGCCGCGCTACGCGAAGCTTCTAATCCAGAAGATCTTACTAAAACTATAGAAGAAATCATGGGAAGCCCCGTTTCAATTATTTCGGGGGAAGAGGAAGCGCGCCTTTCTCTGAGAGGAGCGTTAACGGCTCGACCCGACACAAGCTCCGAAAAAGAATGCTCGTTTGTTGATCTAGGGGGAGCCTCCACGGAGCTTGGTTATCTACATCCCGAATTGCAAATCGTTTCTACCTCCCTTGGAGCCCTTAAAACGCACAATCTACTT
>JBILWH010000232.1:0-3125 GCA_044370015.1 Bdellovibrionota bacterium
CAAGTAATTTTGATGTCATTTAAAACCCTCACCTAGAAGCTAACCCGTGACTTCTCATAAAAAAAGAGAGCTTTTTATAATTTAATTAAATTTAATTAAAGTTATGGCGCGTTAGCTTTATGGTCATATCAAAAAACAACCGTTATCCTGCGCAACATGAGTCGATCACTTGAATTATTGAAAGAACTTTCCGAAGCCCATGGAGCTCCAGGCCACGAAGAAGCAATCAAAGAAATTTTCTTGCGTGAGCTCAAAGGCCTTGGGGAAATTATCGAAGACAAGATTGGAGGATGCGCCGTCCGACTTAAAAACTCATCCAAATCTGGTCGTAAAATTTTCTTAGGCGCTCATTTCGACGAAGTCGGATTCATGGTTCAAAACATTCGCCCCGATGGATCACTTCAATTTATTAATCTCGGAGGCTGGTGGGGACACACTGTGATGAGCCAAAGACTCACGATACGCTCAAGAAAAACTGGAAAAGATCACATAGGCATCGTGTGCTCTATTCCCCCACACCTCTTAGGATCCCAAAAAGATCGCGTTCTTGATGTGGGTGATATGTTTATTGATATTGGCGCTCGATCAAAAGCAGAAGTAGAAAAAATGGGAATTCAGTTAGGAGACCCTATTGTTCCCAACTCAGCGTTTACTCATTTACATGGAGATCTTTACACAGGAAAAGCTTTTGACAATCGCTCAGGCGTTGCCGCGACAATTGAGGCCGCAAAAGAGTTGTCCAAGGCTAAACTCAATGCACAAGTTTACGTGGGATGTACCGTACAAGAAGAGATGGGCCTAAGAGGCGCCAAAACCCTTGCTTATTCTTTGGGCGTTGACGATGCCCTCTTACTTGAGGGAGCTCCTGCCGACGATACACCTGGCCTTAATCCCCTCGACTCTCAAACAAAAATGGGTGGAGGCGTGCAACTAAGACTGATGGATTCTTCGGCTATTATGAGCCGTAGCTTGGTGGATCATGCGCTCAAAGTCGCTGAGAAGAAAAAAATACCCACTCAAATCGCTGTTCGAAAATCAGGCGGAACAGATGCTGGAAGTTTTCATCTCACAAAAGACGGAGCTCGATGCTGCGTTTTAGCGACACCCTGCCGCTATATTCACACACACAATGCGATGATGAGCTTTAAGGATTACGAGCAAACAGTTAAGCTATCCGTTGAAGTTGTAAAAGACCTTGCTAAGTAAAATTTTAGATATAATTTAAAACAAAGTTTTTTTCATGAATGCCTTGATAGAACGGTCCCAAATGTGGTGTTTTTGAGGGGCACGCATTTTAAGATTTATTTTAAAAAGCAGGCACATGGCTCAAGGCGCCCGTAGCTCAGCTGGATAGAGCAGCTGATTTCTAATCAGCAGGTCTGAGGTTCGAGTCCTCACGGGCGCGCCATATTTAAACTTCCCCTCAGCCATAGGAATTTAAGACAATCCAAATTGTTTTAATTTTTCGTAGAAACGGCTGCGAGAAAGCTTAAGAGATTCGCGAGCTTGGTGCTGAGTTCTTCCGCTCAAAGCACAAATCATCAAGCACTTTTGAAACAACTCTACGTTTTCATCAAAACCTAAATCCAAACGAGGTACCGTAATCTTTTCAGCAGAAACAGAGGCCTCAAGCATTAAAATAGAACTTTCCTTGTTTAAGGATTTGAAAAGTTTTTTGACTTCCTCAAGATCTATAAAAGGCATTCTGCTCTCCATCAATAAACCTCGAATAACACTTTTGAGCTCTCGAACATTTCCCGGCCAATCATATTCTTCTTTTAAATATTTTATAGCCTCATCCGTGAAACTTACTTTCGATGAAAAGGAACTTAAAAAATAAGGAACAATAAATTCTATATCTTGAGCTCGAGCCCTCAAAGGAGGAACCCTGACAAGAGTTGAAGCCAGCCTGAAATACAAATCCTCACGAAATTTTCCATTTTTAACAGCCTCATAGAGATTTTCATTAGAGGCACTCACAATCCTTCCAAGAAATTTTCTCTCAACGGTTGATCCAATTCTAGAAAAACAACGAGTTTCTAGAAGCCTCAATAACTTAGATTGATGGGCAGGAGCTAAACTTTGAACCTCATCTAAGAACAGGACCCCCTCACCCACACTCTCCAAATATCCCAGACGTGAAGAAGTCGCGTTTGTATAAGCCCCTTTTTCACTTCCAAAGAACTCAGACTCAAACAAGTCTTGTGGAACGGCTGCAACGTTAATTGACTTAAAGGGACCACCTCTATGCAAAGCCTTTGCACACAACTCCTTGCCTGTCCCCGTTTCTCCTTCAATGAGAACATCAACAGAATTTATCTGTTTTCTAAGATCTATAAGGCGTTCTTTTAAATCTAAAATTAATTTTGAATGCCCAACAATCAATCGATCCAACGAATTTCTGATTTGACGAGACTCCAAAGCGTTTTCAATTAAGATGGGCAACTCATCTGCCATATGATCTTTGAGAAGATATTTTTTGGCACCCAACTGCAAGGACTTTCGCATCACAGGAATATCACGTATACCCGACTGAACAACAATCACTGCGTTCTTAACTTTTTCTTGAAGATCTTTAAAAAGTTCTAAACTTCCTAATCCCTCTGGATCAGCCTCATGACAAAGATCTAAAAGAACAATGTCATAAAGATTTTTATTTTTTTGATCCTTCAAAAAAAACGGAAGATTTTCATAGAAATCTACTTGATGAGATTTTAAAAAGACTTTGAGTGCCGCAACGACAATCGGATCATCTTCGATCACCAAAATATTTGCAGATAACGACATCGTCCAAACGACTTATCATTGCAAAAAAAAACTTACAAATCTATTCGGATTAACAAAGGAGACTCAAAAAGACTTTGAGGGGGAATCACGTACTGTTTTTTCCAATTCTCAAAACTTAACGGTGCTTTTTCATCAAAGCGCTTTTTTAAAAGTTTTTGGGCTTCTTTTCCTTTCATGGGTAAATTCGCTATCAAAACCCTCTCGCCAAGAGATACCCTTAAAGCTTTTGCAAAAACATACCAAACAAGCTCACTACAATAATCAAATTCATCCTTATGGATTCCATCGCGGCTTAGAAGAAAAAACAAATCGTATAATTTTCCAACACGAGTTAATCC
>JBILWH010000233.1:0-3123 GCA_044370015.1 Bdellovibrionota bacterium
CACCTGGGCGAAATGGATTTTAAAGTTTGTGGAACCAAACGCGGAATCACGTCTGTGCAAATGGATATCAAATTAAAAGGTGTGACTCGCGAAATTATGCAAAAAGCGATGTTGCAAGCGCGAGAAGGTCGTCTCCATATCTTGAATGAAATGGAAAAAGGAATCACAACTCACCGATCTGATATTTCTGAGTTTGCTCCTCGTTACACAACTCTTAAGATCAGCACTGAAAAAATTAAAGATTTGATTGGTCCTGGCGGAAAAAATATTAAAAACATTGTGGCCGTTACGGGAGTGAAAGTCGAAGTGCAAGATGATGGCACGGTTAACTTAGCTTCTGCAGACCCTGTCGCGATGGAAAAAGCGCTTCAGATGGTGCGCGATCTTACAGCAGAGCCTGAAGTAGGAAAGATCTACATGGGAACTGTTGAGAAAATCGCTGAGTACGGCGCTTTCGTAGAAATTATGCCTGGAACAACGGGCTTATGTCATATTTCTGAGCTCGATGCGCAGCGCGTGAAGCAAACCAGTGATGTGTGTCGCGAAGGTGATCAAATTCCAGTAAAAGTATTGGAAATAGATCGCTCAGGAAAGATCAGACTTAGCCGTAAGGCAGCTCTCGAAAATACTGCGCAATCTTAATTCGAAAGGATTATGACAAACGCATCAACTGTAAAAGAAAACGGTCCCGTCATTTTAAAATGGAAAAAACTAGATGAAAAAGCAAAGATTCCTTGCGCGCAAAGTGTGGGGGCAGCTTGCTTTGATCTGAGTGCTTGTTTGGATCAGCCTCTGACTCTCAAAAAAGGAGAAGTCTTTGCTGTGCCCACAGGCCTTGCGGTGGAAATTCCCGAAGGTTACGAGATGCAAGTGCGTGCGAGAAGTGGTCTTGCGTTTAAGCACGGATTAACTCTTGTAAACGGTATTGGAACAATCGATAGCGACTATCGTGGTGAGATCAAAGTTCTTGTAACTTTGCTTCAAGATGCAGAACTAGTTGTAAAACCGGGAGATCGCATTGCTCAAGCTCTTGTGGCTCCTGTTTTGCGAGTCATTCACGTTGCAGAAGAAACCTTATCTAGCACCGAGCGTGGGGCGGGGGGCTTTGGTTCAACAGGTGTTTCTGTATGAAAATAGCGGTCCTTGGTAGTGGGCAAATGGGCAGCGGTATTGCGCAAGTTTGTGCGCAGGTGCAGAAAAAGGTTTACCTTTACGATTCAAATTCTGAGGCGCTCACAAAAGCTCATGCTTTGATTTTAAAAAGTTTAGAAAAATTAGCGTCTAAAAATTTAATTCAAGAAAGACCAGAACTGGTTTTTTCTCGTATTTCGATCGTGAATAAAATTGAAGATCTCAAAGATGCAGATTGTGTGATTGAAGCCGTTACTGAAAACTTTGAAGTTAAAAAATCTTTGTTTCAAAGTTTAGACAAAGTTTTGGGATCGCAAGCGATTTTTGCTTCGAACACTTCTTCGATCAGTATCACCAAGCTCGCTGCGACGACTCAAAGAGCCGACAAGTTTATTGGAATGCATTTTATGAATCCTGTTCCACTGATGAAATTAGTGGAAGTCATTCCTGGGCTTTCAACATCAACTGAGACAACTTCAAAAATTGTAGGACTTGCTAAAGAAATGGGCAAAGTTACAGTGATGTCTAAGGATATGCCTGGATTTATTGTAAATCGCATTCTTATGCCGATGATCAATGAAGCGTGCTTTACTCTTCAAGAAGGTATTGCAACGGTTGAAGATATTGATGAGGCGATGAAGCTGGGTACGAATGTCCCGATGGGGCCACTTACGCTGGCTGATTTTATCGGTCTAGATACGTGCTTGTATATTATGAACGTATTGCATGAAGGTTTGGGAGATACGAAATATCGTCCTGCTCCTTTGTTAAAACAATACGTGGATGCAGGACGTTTAGGTCGAAAGAGCGGTCTAGGATTTTATAAGTATTAAAATGAATCCTTTTGAAGCGGGCATTCGAAAAGTTATCCCCTCGACGTTGATTTATATTTTTTGTGAAAACAAAATCTTGATGATTCATCGAGTGAAAAAAAATCAAGATTTTCACAAAGGCAAGTGGAATGGAATTGGTGGCAAATTAGAGCTTAACGAAGATCCCTTGGCTGGTGCTGTGAGAGAAATTGCTGAAGAAACAGGAATTAAAATAGAAGAAAAAGCTCTTCTGCCTATGGGGACTCTTACGTTTCCCTCGTTTAAAGCCACGGAAGAGCAAGATTGGATTTGTTTTATTTTCAGAGCCGATTTACCTGGTAAAATTAGCGATTATTCTTTGATCGAAACGACTGAAGGCCATTTGGAATGGCACCCGCAAGAAAAAGTTTTAGAACTTCCTTTGTGGGATGGTGATCCAACGTTTATTCCCTACGTGATTGAGCGTAAGCCTTTTTTGGGAACGTATTGGTATGAGAATAAAAAGCTCATCAAATATAAACTTACGCATTTTCCTTGAATTACTTATGTGTATTCGCTCGTAAATGTGCCACTCTTCATGATGGCTTCTGAGCGGCCATCGGCATGCACTCCGTGAATTGTCATCTCGGGGCAACCAATCATGAAATCTGTGTGTTGAATGGACACATTGAATCCAAGTTTTTTCAATTCATCAGGGTTCAAGTTTCTATCTTCAACGCCCAAGGGATACGCACTTCCAAAAGCCATGTGGCAAGCAGCGTTTTCATCCAAAAGAATCGAGTAAAAAGTTTTTCCACTTTGATAAATTGGAGAGCTTCCATCCACAAGAGCTATTTCTCCAAGGTACTGAGCTTGCTCGCAACTTTTGAAAAAGCCCTCGAGTGCGGCTCCACCTTTTTGTGCCGAGAAATTTACGCACTTGCCATCTTTGAATTCAAACTCTGCGCCTTCGATAATTTGATTCATCACTTCTACAGGGCGAGTCATACGCGCACGACCTTGAGTTTTTCTCCAGTCAGGAGAGGTGAAAACTTCTTCTGTAGGAATGTTTGCTAAATAGCGAAAACCCTTAGAAGTATTGGTATGCGAGCCACCTTGCCAATGAGATTCTTGAATCAGCTCAACTTCGAGTTGCGTGCCGGGAGCTTCGAAAGTGAGTTTTTTAAATTTCTTTGCATTT
>JBILWH010000234.1:0-3106 GCA_044370015.1 Bdellovibrionota bacterium
CAAAAGAGGAAGTGTTCCGTCGCTTAGCTGAATGGTTTCATAAGCAATTGCACGAACTTTTCGCTTGATTAGTTCTTGAGCAAGCACAGGCTCATTCGCCAAATGCAAATAAGTAAAAAGATAAAGGCCTGGGCGCATGAAATCGAATTCTTCTTTTTGTGGCTCTTTGACTTTGATCACCATATCCGCGTTCCAAGCCTCTTGTGCCGTTGCAACAATGCGCGCACCGCTTGCGACGTACTCTTCATCAGATATTCCGGAGCCAACGCCCGCTCCTTTTTGAACCACAACTTCATGACCTTGAGCCACAAGTGTTCGAACTCCTGCTCGCACAAGAGCCACACGATTTTCTAAGTTTTTAACTTCCTTGGGAACGCCAATTTTCATGCCAAAAGAATAGCCGAGCTTAAGTCTTAAATCCACATCGTCTCCCAAAAGACTAACGCGGCACTTGTGAAGCAGCGCGACCCTCGCTAAAGTCAACGTATGAAAGTTTTCAACTTATGAAAGTATGCGTAGATGCCATTATTGATATGGGTGCAGGGCAAATTGTTTTAGTAGAACGCGCTAACGAACCTAAAGGCTGGGCACTGCCCGGTGGCTTTGTCGAAGAGCAAGAATGCCTTGAAGATGCCGTCCTACGCGAAATCAAAGAAGAAACGGGACTGGACATAGAAATCATCAGGCAGTTTCACACTTATTCAGACCCCAAAAGAGACCCTCGAGGCCATACCGTTTCAACTGTTTTTATCGCTCGGGGCAAAGGTGCCTTGAAAGCGGGAGACGACGCAAAGAATGCACAACTTTATCACCAATTTAATTTGCCCGAAGAAATTGCGTTTGATCACAGAAGTATTTTGAACGACTATTTTTTAAATCGCTTCTAAGTTTAATTCTTGAACTAACAAATTGGCATTCAACTTGCTCGTCCCACAAGCTAGGTGAATTATTTTGTTTGGAAATCCCTTCTTGTTTTAAATCTTCAGCAACCACTGACGCTCAAAACGAACAGTGACCTTTGGATATCTTCAAAAGATCATATTCGAGTTCAAAGCCTGACGGGGCACGTAACACTAAGCCCACAAAAATTAGGTCAATTTTTTATCAGTGGCACTAAGTTGCAGGAAAAAAACTTAACCGATCCACTAGAAGTCATCATTACCACGCCTCACAATTTCAAAGCTCTTCAAAAATGCAAAGAGAAGGAACATATCAATTTTCAAAACGGAGAAATAATTGTAGAGGAAGCCTTTCTTGAAAAAGAAAAATCAAAGGACTGCTCGTTTGATCGCTTGAGCTTGAAAAGCGATAAGCCAAACTCACAAATACAAGACTTATTCTTAAAAGAAGAAATTCGAATCAAAAAAGAATTCCCGAATATCGAGCACGGAAAATGGAAAGACGGACGACGAGTTCTGAATGTTTATTCAAAGTCTAATTTAAATATTCTCACAAAAAACTTTTCATCTAAGCTTCTTCCATTTTACGAGTTCACTCTTCGCAACCAAAGCCTTCCAGGTCATAATCTTATTTTTGAACTCACTCTTTTTGAGTTTTCAAGAGACCGCGCTAAAAACTTAGGCATCAGTTGGCCTAAAAATATATCCGTACTCAAAATCGATCCAAATGGAGCTTCTGCTCTAAAGATGACAAACACTGGAGCAAATAAAAATGGAGAGTTAACAATTGGTGCAGATTTTGGAGAAAGCCAAGGAGTGGGCAAAGTTCT
The DNA here is from genome assembly GCA_044370015.1 of Bdellovibrionota bacterium. GTDB lineage: Bacteria > Bdellovibrionota > UBA2428 > UBA2428 > UBA2428 > CANIGN01. The sequence goes on from JBILWH010000234.1 coordinate 1,730, forward strand.
CTCTCGCCCAACCTTACGAACCAAGCCGGGTATCGAAAGCCGCTTTCATTCAGGGGGAGAATTCCCCATTAGAAATAAAAATGCCTTTCACTCAGAAACAACCTGGAAAAGCTACGGCCTTAAAGTGTCTCTTACTCCTCACGAGAGCGCGCTTCCAGGCGACAGGGAAGTTTCTGTAGCGTTTAAGATGGAATTTTCCGAGCCTCATCCTGATCTTGGTATTGAAGGAGTCCCGGGCCTACTTCAGCGGCAACTCGAAAGCCAGTTTGACCTGAGAATGAACGAGCAAACAGTGCTCACAACGATGGTGACCCTAAGAGAAAGCAAGGCAAGAGATGGCCTCTACTTTTTAAGCCAAATTCCAATTTTAAGCCTCCTTTTTTCTCAACATGCTGAAAACAAGAATAATTCAGAACTTTGGTTTTCACTTAAACCTGCTTGGGATGAGATAACCAACTCCTCAAAACAAACCGCTCCCCTTAAACTCGAGGATTCCGTATGAGCCCTTTTCTCAGAACAACTCTTGAAAAAGATGAAATTGAAGATATTTTTTTATCTTCAAGGGGCATTTTTTATTTTGAAAAGAATTCATGGCAGGGACCCTTTCAAGACCCCATTTGCGAAGAAAAAAACCTTTTCATTCTTTCTCGAAAAATAGCAGATCGCGCCAACATCACTCTTGGACTTACTCAACCGAGTGCTGATTCTTACGTAGACTTTCAAGATCAACATTTCTTTAGAGCCCACGTGGTGATTTCTCCTATGTCATTACGAGGAACAGAAATTACCTTACGACGGATTAGTGCTCCTAAAAACTTTAGTCTTCATAATTTTCTAGATAACGAAATAAGCTTAAACAAGCTTTCCGAATCTCTTCAGTCAAAAAAATCTATCCTTATCGCAGGAAGCACAGGAGCTGGAAAATCTTCTCTACTCACAGCTCTTATGAGTCGAATCCCTACACACGAAAGAGTTGTCATTCTCGAAGACAGTCCCGAGCTTCCAATTCCCAACGAACTAAGCAGTAAATTACTGGCTCGTTCTGATCGTTTTGGTTTTCGTGAGGGTGCTGAGTGGGATCTCTGCCATCTTGTTTTTGAGTGCCTTCGCATGCGCCCAGATCGGATGATCATCGGTGAGTGTCGCGGACCAGAGGCCCGAGCAATTCATCAAGCACTCATGACGGGACATAAAGGCGTCATGACCACCATACACGCTGGCTCTTGCGCAGAGGCGCTTGAACGCTTTGACGAACTTGTACAAAACTCATCTAAAACAAAACTGTCTTGCTCAAAAAAACTGTGGGATCTTATCTTATATTTAAGGATGAATAACGACGGAGAGCGCGGGATTGAAGAATTTCATGAAAATTAACAA
>JBILWH010000022.1:0-9884 GCA_044370015.1 Bdellovibrionota bacterium
TTGCTTCTAAAAGACGATCAGCAAGCGTCGATTTTCCATGATCTATATGGGCGATAATCGAAAAATTTCGGATATTGTCTGCGTTATATTGACCCATTTATATGTTCTTTTTTATTTAAAATTCTAAGTTACGGGGACTCTTCGATGTTTTTAGGACGTCCGCCCAGAGAATTCAAATCAAAAAGAGTTATTTGGCCAGGTAATTGATCAGTGTACTTGTCTAAAACCATATCAATCCCCATACGAATAAATTCTGCAATGGGAACCCTTGTCCGCTCATGAAGATCTTTCAGGGCTCGAACCTGTTCAGCAGTCAGATAGACTGTAGTAGAAACTTTTTTTCGGGCCACGAATTTAGAATACAGAAGAAGCCGTCATGCGGCTAGAGGCTAGAGTTTTTTGTTTCATAAACTTTCTTAAAAAGTCCAGAAATCCGGATTTTCGGACTTTTTCAGATCATTCAAATCACTCAAATAGAGTTTTAGAGGGCGCTCAGCACTGGCATTTGAATTGCTAATAGCTCCTTTAAATAAATTAAATTTTGAAACCTAAAAAAACTTCAAGATTTAAAAAAGGAGAAAAAATGAAAGACAACACACTTAAAAAATTAATCGATCTTCCTTCTGTAAACGAAAAACCAAGTCGATTAAAAATCGTAAGCTCCCCATCCAAACAAGGGCTTGATTGGTTTTGGGGACTTGGACATGCAACTGCAGATCTTCAAAAAGACCTTGCTCATAGCTTGAAGGCAAAATTAAACGTATTGATTGTTGGAGAAACAGGTAGCGGTAAAGAACTTATTGCTCGTAAAATTCACAATGAGCGAAAGAGAATAGAACTTCTCTCCGAAGACGAGGCCCCTTTTATTTCCGTCAATTGCGCAACCATTCCAGAAGCCCTTGCTGAGAGCATTCTCTTTGGACACGAAAGAGGCGCCTTTACCTCGGCTAGAGAACGCCAAGCCGGTAAATTCGAACTTGCTAAGCAAGGCACTCTTTTTTTAGACGAAATACAAAGCTTGCCTCTTGAACTTCAAGTCAAACTTCTTCGAGCTCTTCAAGAACGAGAAGTGGAAAGGCTTGGGGGAAAAAGTCCCTATAAAATTGAATGTAAAATCATCGCAGCCACAAACGTACCCCTTGAGCTTCTTGTCGAAAAAAAGAAATTTCGAAAAGACCTGTACTATCGCCTCAACATTTGCCCTCTCTACATACCAGCACTTAGAGATAGAAAAGAAGACTTTCCCTTGCTAATCAAAGCACTCCTTTCAAAAGTCTCTCAAGAAACAGGCGCACGTGAAGTTGAAATAAGTAGCGAGGCTTTCGAATTAATGTTGGCACATACTTGGCCAGGAAATCTCAGAGAATTAGAACATGCACTCACCTACGCCTTGATTCGTGCGCAAGATAAAATTGAAATTCAAAATTTACCCGCCTCTTTGACAGGCAAACTTGAACGATACGTCGCTACTGGTGACTGGTTATAGGAGATAAAAATAATGAAAAAACTAAGCGGACAGGCCATTGCCGAATATCTTATCTTGACAGCTCTTATCGCCATTGCATCCATTGGAATCATTCAGGTCTTGAGTAAAAACATGAGAGGAAAGCTCGATCAAATAAATGCAGCCATTATTGGAGAGAAAAAAGAATTCAAAGGCACACAAAACACTCAACGACAAACTCAAATGCTCGATATGGGAAACTTCACAGGAAGCATGACAGATAACACTAAAAACGGGGAATCAAGATGAGAAAACATCTAAAAAACGGAAGTGTTTTGGTAGAAGGATTGTTCAGCTTAATAATATTAGCGTGCACCCTGAGCGGAATAGGAATTTTATCTTTTAAGATATGGTCAAAAAGTTTTATAAACCTTGAATCTTTTTATCTTGGAAGGGCAAGGCTCTACAACAACAGTACGGAATGCAAAAACTCATCGATTGTTCCACAGTCTTTAGTTCAGAGAGATTATTCTTGTACTGAATAGGTTTTCTTATGGCTAGTTATGTTGTTTTTTTAATCTTTTATCTTTCCTTTATTTTGCCTCTTCAAGAATCAATCATCATCTATTCTCAAAGAGTCACAGAACTTTCAGAAATTGATGAAAAGCTAGCAGAGGGATCCGAATTTATATGCAGCTCAATCAACAAAGCATTACGACTGAACCAAGCTCTAGAAAGACTCTACCTTGAATGCGCTTCTGCTCACAGCCCTCCTCAACTAATGGGTCTGCAGATAAAAGGTGAGTTGATTGAACAACAACAAAACTTTTACCTTATGAGAACTCAACACAAAGTTTTCAAGCTTAAGAAGGCTTTTGAAGTCAAAAGTCAACTTCCCCTTAGAAGCCCGCGCGGTCCATGCGCCCTACCAGGACTTCTAAGTTGTTTAAATCCTAAAACATTTAGTCTTCTTAGAAAAAATAAAAACGAAAGTGGTGGAAGTGTGGGAACAAGCTTTCAGTGCAAAGAAATTAAATGGGAGTTTCAAGATCCGAGAGTTAAAGAATTATGATTCACGAAACTTACCCGGTAATTTTATTTTTTATTTTAGCGCTAGGAAGTGGAAAAACCCTTTTTCTCAGCATTGAAAACATTCAAAAATCTTACGATCAATCACTAAAAAAATACAAAAGGAATTATTTATGGCAGAAAAAAGCTTTTCATGGCTTCCCGAAGATCATGAAGCATCAATAAACAATCCAGAAAAAATGGAACGTCTTCCCGAAGAAGACACCCTGCTTATGAGAGTAAAAAGAAAAATCATCTCTGAAAAGTTTGGAATTCTAATTTTTCTCACACTCATAACCTGTCTTTTAATCTTAAAAATCGTGACCCCTCCAGAAAAAGAAATCTCCAATCATAAAATTGAAATCATGACTTCGACACTTCCCCTTTCAAAAGGAAGCCTTCTAGAGAACGCTTTTCTTAGACCAGTTCTCTTTAATGAATACTCAATATCTAAAAATCAAAAAATGGAGATTTTAACATTTGAAGCTGCTGAAAAAATAATGGGTAAAATTCGAGCTAAAAAAGACATCCCGCCCCATAAGCCTATTTTTTGGAGTGACTTGGAGCTTGTCCCCGAAAATAAAAAAACTCAAATCCCAACACAGACCAAGGTCTTTTTTTCTGAAGAAAAAGAAGAGAGAGAACCATGAAAGGGCTTTGCTTTGCTCTTCTTCTAGCACAACAAACCAAGGAAGCTTTTCACCCCCCATTGCATATTCAAGAGTTGATAAAAAAACGGATCCTTCATCAGCTAAAGCAAGAAGACCTGGATTTACTTATCTACTTTGATAATTCCCAATGTGAGGTATTGGGAAGCTATGAATATACGGAGAACTTTTTTCAAATAGCTTCTCCAAGCCTCAAACAAGAGGTTCACCTGGAGTACTCAACTCTGATAGAAGGAAAAACACTTAACTTAGAAAGAATCAAAGAACTCATTGAAAACAAAAAAAATCTTGCCCTACTTTCAACTCCCTCACTTGAAAAAAATGAGGTAAATAAAACCTCTTGGCTTCCTTGGATTATTGGAGGAGCAGCGATGGGTTTAGGAGCCCTGTTGATTGGGTCACCAAAGGAAAGAAGTGAAAAGATTCAACGCTCAAGACGTTTTTAAATTTATAACTTTAACGAGCAATTTTTAGAAACTTTACTTAAGCGGCCGCCTGCGACTTCGAGAGCATACTGAGCTGACCCTCCACTTTGATAAACAGGTAAAGCGGCTTCTCGAGTCAGGGGACTCGTGCCTTTCATGGTCATTTTACTAAGCATTTTTTTATTTTTTTTAAAAAAGGCAATATCTAGATCATAGGGTACATTTTTCATCCAAAAAGTTCTTTCTTCTTCGCTCTCAAAAACAAAAAGCATTGCCTCGTCTTGTCGAAGTGCTCTAAAATTCATCAATCCTCTTTGGCGTGCTTCGTCTGTTGACGCAATCCACGCTATAAAAGTCTGATCACAGAGAGAGATTTTCTTTTGGGGAAGCCCCTTAAAAGACTCTTCTGCAAAAAGAATAAAAAAAAGCCCGCTAAAAATTAAGAAATAAAGCACTCTAAACTTCGGCACTTTAAGTGACTCCTTTGAATCCAATCTGAATATAAATCGCGTAATGTTTTTTTATCTAAATTATTTTCACTTAATTCACTTAGAAAACCAAGTGCTTTTTCATTAAACATCTCATCAGACAAAATATTTTTCCAATCATCAAACTTTTCATTTAGTAACTGATTCAATAAGCCTCTTTCACCTAATATTCCAAATCCCATTTGCTGAGCAAAATAACTCCAAACATAAATCTTTCTCCACAAAAGAGTTTCTCGATCAATTACCAAATCATTTACAATTTTAAAAATTCTTAAACAGGAACGAAATACCCATTCCTCACTCTCGCCCTTAAGCAAGAGCTCTCTCATAAGTTCTGTGTAAAAAAGCCCCTCATTTAAGCCATCCCATGAAGATCGATACCCCGAGTAAACCTCCATCACGTCAGCGGCCTCTAAAACGAAAAGTTTTTCATAAGAAAAAACTCCTGGAGGCGTGCGCAGTTGAAATTGACCTAGCTGAAGAGGTTCAAGCTTTCCTCCAAAACGTTTTATGGATTTTTGTCCTCCTCTTACAATTGCAGAAATTCGAAGTCTATTTTCAAGTAGTAAGTCAACAATAAGATCATTTTCTTGATAAGCCTGCTTTGATAATAAAAAACCACGAGCCTTTATCGAATCAAATGCTCTTAATTCAGAGGGTTTCGTTTGGATTTGAGAAACCATAAAGCCCCACTTAAATTTAAACTAAACATAATGATTTGCGCTGCGCTGATGATCACAATCCCATAAGATTCTTGAGGAGCTCCTAGAAGTAAGAAAACTTTTCCAAACGCAATTTGCCCCACACCTAGTCCCATGGGAGAAAGTGGAATGGCTGAAGCGGTCACTCCCACAGCCGTACCCGCCATAAATTTCAAAAGATTCATTTCACCCCAGGGAAAAGAAGAAAAAAGAATTTGCCCAATTAAAAAAAAGCCTAAGATACACCCTGCTTGGCCCAGGATAGACATGGTCAAGGCTCGCAAAAGAACTTGAGGCTTTCGGGCGAACGATTCAAGGGTCTTTATCAGACGCTCCCATAAAGAATAAGAAAATTTAAATTTTTTTAAAAACTTAACGGCTTTTTGGGGCAAGAGGACTGCAAGAAGAAGGCTTCCACTTGCCAACGATAAAAACAAAATAAATACCTTAAGAGAATGAGATAAATGATGAAGATCAAAGCCTATTAAAAAGAAAAAAGTAGCGCTCAATAACAAGGTTAAAAAACCTAGCACTCGATCTAAAAGAATAGAGGCTACTCCTTTTGTTCGACTTTCGGGAAATTGCCTAGAAACGTAAACAGCTTTTATTAAATCTCCCCCAACAGCTCCTGGCATGAAAATAGAAAAAAACTGTCCAATCATGCTTAGGCGAATATTTTCTCTAAATTTTATTTTAATCCCTGCACCCTCTAGTAAAATATTCCAGCGCAAAAAGTTCAAAACATAGTTCAAAGCAAAACCACATATAGCCAGCAAAAATAGAGCTGGAGAGGCCCATAGTTTTTCAAGATCAGAAAGGCTTGCAAGTTTTCCAGAACGAAAAAGCCACACGAGAAGCACTACAGCAAGTAGCCATCTCAAAATTCCCTTAAGGCTACTTGCGTTCATTGACTTAGACTAATCGGGCCCTTCTTGTCTGACAACATACGAAGATTTACCTAAACAACTCTCTGGATAGGAGGCAAATCTTAGCTTAAAATTTTCTTATGCAAGCAAAAAATGCTCTTGTAACAGGAGCTGCGGGTTTTCTTGGATATCACTTATGCTTACGCCTTCTAAAGGAAGGCTACACAGTTTTGGGTGTTGACGACATCTCTACTGGTCTCAACTCAAATGCAGAAGAGCTTAAAAAAAAAGGTATTAAATTTGTAAAAGCTGATGTCTCGGCTGACTGGAACGAGTGGTCTACTTGCTTACCCAATTCTTTTGACTTGGTTTTTCACTTTGCCTCTCCTGCTTCCCCTCCACTCTATCAAAAAATGCAATTAAAAACCCTAGCCGTGAATAGTCTTGGCCTTTATAGAGCTTTAGAATTTGCAACATCTCGTAAGGCTCGCCTTGTGTTTGCTTCAACAAGTGAAATTTATGGAAGCCCGCAAGTAAACCCACAACCTGAATCTTATTGGGGAAACACCAATAGCTTTGGCGCTCGCTCTTGCTACGATGAATCTAAACGTTTCGGTGAAGCTCTAATTTATAGCTACAATCTAGAAAAAAATACTCGCCATGGACTTGTTCGAATTTTTAATACTTATGGTCCCAACATGAATCCAGATGATGGAAGAGTCATCATTAACTTTTTAGTTCAACTTAAAGAAGGGAAACCACTCACCGTTCACGGAGACGGACAGCAAACAAGAAGCTTTTGTTATGTCGATGACCTTATTGAAGGTATTTATCGTTATGCCCTTAAAGCTGATCTTGCCTATCCCATTAATCTTGGAAACGATAAGGAATTCACCATTCTTGCTCTTGCCCACGAAATTCAAAAATTGAGTCCTAAAAAAATAGAAATCAAATTTGTAGATAGGCCTGTTGACGATCCGCCACTCAGAAACCCAGACTTAAGCCTTGCAAAAGGTGTATTAAATTGGACTCCAAAAGTTTCGCTCCACGACGGACTCAAAAAGCTTCTTGAAACTCTTTAACGTCTCCAAAAAGATTTCGCCATGCAGACTCTCACAAGAGCCAGCATGGCGATTTATTTAAGGTCTTGTTCCAGCAACTCCATACCGGGACGAGACTCTATACGCAATTTAAGGAACTTTAACTAAGCAGCTTCTCCTTGCTCATCTGCCATAGCAGCGGCTCGTGATTTACTTTCACTTCCACCTTTCACCTTCAATTTTGAATCATCTTTGAAAGGAGACTTTGTTAAAGCTGCCGCTAAAACCTCTGTCACTTCTTGCGCAGAGATGAAGATCAATTTTTCTTTTACTTCATCTTGAAGTTCCATAAGATCCTTCATGTTTTTGTGAGGCAAGATAACCGTTGTACATCCGTGTCTCAGAGCTGCAAGAGTTTTCTCTTTCACGCCACCAATCGGTAGAACTCGGCCTCGTAAACTAATCTCACCAGTCATTGCGATATCTCTTTTTACCGGAATTCCTGTGATCAAACTCACAATCGCAGTTGTGATCGTTACACCTGCACTTGGTCCATCTTTAGGAACTGCACCCGAAGGAAAGTGAACGTGAATTTCATTTTTGCTAAACCACTCGGTGTCTATTCCCAGCTCTTTAGCATGAGCGCGAATCCAAGACATAGAAGCATGGCAGCTTTCTTTCATCACATCGCCTAAGCTTCCGGTGAGCATAATGCCGCCTTTGCCGCGCATAGAAGTTACTTCCACCTCTAAAACTTCCCCACCCATCTGAGTCCAAGCAAGTCCTGTGCAAACTCCTACTTCGTCTTGCTCTCGAACGTCTGTTGAAAGAAAGCGTGGCGCTCCCAAAAAAGTGACAACCTTTTCTTCGTCAACCAACTCTTTGGGGAAAGCAACACTTCCATCCCACGTCGCAACTTTGTGAGCTACTTTACGACAGCAAGTTCCAATGAGTCGCTCAAAGTTTCTTAATCCAGCTTCACGAGTGTACTCTGACACAATCTTACGAAGTCCTTCATCAGAAAACTCAATCATATCGTGATTGATTCCGTTTTCTTTAACTTCTTTATCAATCAAATACTGACGAGCGATGCGAATTTTGTCTTCTTCGCTATAACCTGCAAGTTGAATGACTTCCATACGATCTCTCAAAGGAGCGGGAATGGTATCCAGCTGATTCGCTGTTGAAATAAAAAGTGCTTTCGATAAATCAAAAGAAATTCCCATATAATGATCGCGGAAAGAATTATTTTGCTCAGGGTCTAAAACCTCAAGAAGAGCACTTGAGGGATCACCCTTATAATCTCTTCCTAATTTATCAATTTCATCAAGCATCACAACTGGATTGTTTGTTCCTGCTTGCTTTAAGCCTTGCAAAATTCTTCCAGGCATCGCTCCAACATATGTGCGTCGATGTCCACGAATTTCAGCTTCATCGTGCACGCCTCCAAGACTTATGCGAATAAATTCACGTCCCATGGAGCGCGCAATGGAGCGCCCTAACGAGGTTTTTCCAACTCCTGGAGGCCCACTCAAACAGATAATTGGTCCTTTGTTATCTTTTTTAAGTTTTCGAACTGCAAGAACTTCAAGAATTCTCTCTTTTACTTTTTCTAGATCATAATGATCTTCGTCGAGGACTTTTTTTGCTTCAACAAGATCAAGTTTATCTTTAGAAGATTTCGTCCAAGGTAAATCACAAATCCAATCAATATAAGAACGAATAATACTCGCTTCACTTGCATCGGGATGCATACGCTCCAAGCGACCCAACTGTTTTGCAGCTTCCGCTTTTGCTTCGTCGCTCAAAAAGGCTTTTTCAATTTTTGCTCGATACTCGTTGATTTCTTCTACGCGAGGATCGAGGTTTTCTTGATTGTCTCCAAAAACTCTGGATTTTGAGGTTTCTTTTCGAACGCCTTCTTCTTTGATTTGGCTTTTAGTTTGCTGCTGAAGCTGAAGAATTTCTAATTCTTTCTTTAGGAGGTCACGCACTTTTTCTAAGCGAAGCAAGGGGTCAAGGGTTTCAAGAATTTCTTGAGCCTCAGAAACCTTGAGTCCTAAGTTACTTGTGACAAGATCCGCCAATCGTCCTGGATCAGAAATCTCTTCCACAACAAGAATAATGTCTGGAGAAAGCATTTTTCCAAGTGTAATAACTTTCTCAAGTTGGCTTCTAACTTCTTGAACAAGATCAAATTCTTTTTGACTCGATAGAACTGCAAGATCTTTTAGTCGTTCAAATTTAACTTTGTAGAAAGGATCAATCGATGAGAACTCATTAATTCGAGCCTTGGCCACACCCTGAGCAAGAATTTTAACTCGTCCATCTGGCAACTTACGCATACGCATAATCATGGCCACAGTTCCAACTTCAAAAATGCGATCGGGATTTGGGTTATCATCCCGAATTTCTTTTTGTGTTGATAAGAAAATGAGTCGATCACCTTTCAACGCTTCATTGACAGCTCTAATCGAACTATCGCGCCCCACAAATAAAGGAAGGATCATGTACGGAAATACAACGACATCCCTGACAGGCAATAAAGGTAACTCTTCGGGTAACTGAATTTCATCCATTGGTGAGTTTTGGCTCATGTTATTTTTCCTTCTTCACTCTTTTCGTCATCTGCCCCCAGAGCCTTAATGGATCAGGTGGAGAAATATGACACCGGTAACGCTTTGCATAAATTGCCTTTCAGATGTGTCTAAAATAGCTTTATAGGCCCGGGACTTATCGAAAATTGCTGTAACTTAAATATTTTCGCTCTAAAAACCGATAAAGAATAAAGAGAAGTAAAAGGAAATGGGTTTATTAAAAAGAATAAAAAATCCAAATTCTTTTATTTTCTTTTTATTTTCATTCATTATTTCTTTCCAAGCTTTTTCAAACATTCCCAAATCCTGCGTTGATATTATTAGGGACCTCAACAAAAGAGCAAAGGACAGCTACATAAGCCCAATGGCTCAAATAGAAATTAACCATCTTTTTTCAAAACAAAAAGATTCTTCTTTTTTTGCTCAAAAACTTTTTGAAATCGTTTTAAGAGAAAGAGTACATGGTGTTTCTGATGGAATTAAAAAAAAGCTTAACGCCCTTTTAAGAACAAAAATTAAGCGATCCAATGAGCCTGGCATATCTTTTTACAAACTAGAAGCTGATACCGTTTACATTCACAACGATT
>JBILWH010000023.1:0-9843 GCA_044370015.1 Bdellovibrionota bacterium
AGATGTTTTTTTAGAGGCTTTGCGCGAGCCTGGTCCCTCCCTTTGGATTGTAAACAGGAGCGATGTATCTGACAAAACGCTTTCGTTTTTGCACAAACATCCCCTTGAGCAAATCTCTTCCCGAGCAGCTGAGAAGTTTAAAAATCGACAGGCTACAATCACGCAACTTTCTGAGCCTATTTTAGATAGTCCATTTCAGGAAGTGGAGGATTTTCTTGTAGAAGATGTCTTAGGGCATCCTCTGTGCTCTTGGGAGGCGATGATTTATTTTGCTAAAAGTCTTAATGAGGATGTTCGTTCAAGTGCTTGTTTGAGTTTGACTCGCAGAGTTTGGGAGCACCCAAAGCAATCCCTTGATTTACCCTTTATTAAAGAAAAGCTTTTGGTAGCTTTTCACCCTTTAGCAAAAGAGGACCCTTCTCCTGTTGTTCGTGCTTATGCGGCTCGAATTCCTATCTGGGAGGAAAAACACGTACAAGATTTTGCTCAGACGGAATCAAACGCTCGAGTTCTTTCAAAATGGTTGCAAAATGAGGCTTGTTCAGCGGAACTCATTAACAAAATAGGTTCATCTACGAGAGGAGATGCCTTTTTATCACGAGTGGTTTCTCTTGATTCACGTTTAAATCAAGATTTAAGAAAAAAACTACATTCTCAAACTCAAGATTCTTTTGAAAAAATTATTCACGAAATTTATTTAGGAAATTAGCATTGTGATAAAAGTAAAAAAGAAAAAAAAACCTTATCAAGTGGTGGATGCTTATACCAAAAAAGCTCATGAGGAAGGTTTTGTTGCTCGAAGTGTTTTTAAACTTCAAGAAATTGATAAAAAAATTAAACTCTATGAAAGAGGGCAGAAAGTTTTGGATTTAGGATCGAGTCCAGGAAGTTGGTTGCAGTTTGCCTCTCAAAAAGTTGGTCCAACAGGGTTGGTCGTAGGTCTTGATATCGTGAGCATTCGCACGAATGCTCAAAATGTTCATTTTTTTATACAAGATATTACCGATTATGAGGGTGTAAAAACCCAAGTTCAGGAGTGGGCTCCTTTTGATATTTTACAAAGTGATGCGATGGTGAAAACTTCTGGAATTAAGGAAAGTGATTGCGCTCGATCTATTCAACTGGTCGAGAGCGCTATTGCTCTTGCCCAAAATGGATTATTAAAGCCAGGGGGGAAGTTTTTAGCAAAAATATTTGAGGGTCCAGGCTTTAATGAGTTTTGGAATGAATTTCGAAAAATCTTTAAGGGCTCAAAGGTCTTTCGGCCAGAGGCTATTCGCGAGGGGTCCCGAGAGATTTATATAATGGGAATTAAGTCCTAAAGATTATTTTTTTGTTTATACTCAGGTCATGAGTGGATTTTTAAGTAGTGCATTTGCTACAATATTGTTTTTTTTAGTTTCAATTTCTTATGCGGGTCTAGGAGATGATGTAAAAAAAGTTAATGAAGACAAGATGAATTTTCAGTCAAAATCGCTGAAAATTACTTCAAAAGAAAACTTTAGTGTGTATGAAATCGAAGCTCCTGAATATAAAATTCGTGAATATGTTAATTCTGATAAAAAAGTATTTGCTGTTGCGTGGTCTGGATTAAGCCACCCTGAACTTAAACAAGTTCTTTCCTCTTATTATGATGAATATACGAGCGTAGCGCAAAAACAAAAAAGAACTCACGGCCAACGTTTTCGTGTTGTGAAATCAAAAAATGTAACTCTTGTTATATCGGGGCATATGAGAAACTTAAAGGGCAAGGTCTTTCTTCATTCCAATTTGCCGCGAGGGTTGGCAGCACATGAAATTAAATAATTTAAGTTTTCTATTTATTTTTTTCTACTCATGTACTGGCTCTAAGGTCACGACATTTGAATCAGGAATTCAAACGCCTGTTAGCGGTCTTCCCAATGGGTTAACGATCACACCTGCTGTTGGCAAAAACGCCTTAAAATTAACAGTTAATGGATCAACATGCTCTACAGATAGTTATATCAATAAGCCTTGTGTTGAAATTACTCTTTGTGACTCAGCTACGGGGACTAAATGTGAAAAGATAACTGATATTTTATTAGATACGGGAAGTTTTGGTCTGCGTGTTTTTAAAGATGCTTTTACTCAATTAGAACCTTATGATTCATCAAAGATTGCCAAAGATTTTGAGTTTTTTTCTAAATCAAATGGCGGGGTTAATGGAAAGCTTATCCAGTGTGCTAGGTTCGGTGATGGAAGTGCCGATTGGGGGCCAGTGATGAAGGCTCAGATTATTCTGGGAGGAGAGGATCCCGTCCTATCTCCAATTCAAGTGATAGATAGAGATTTTGCAAATTATACCGCGAAATGTACAAACACTGCTGATGGTTCTGCTCCCGAAGAAAATCCAGCTGCCGCTGGCTTTAATGGAATATTAGGTGTTGGTTTATATTCAGAAGATTGCGGAAGTTTTTGCGAAATTTTTAACACAACTATGTATTTTAATTGTGATCCAGCGGATACGAGTGTACCTCCTCAGGCATCTCCCTGTGTAACAACAAAGGCCCTTGTTGCATCAGAGCAATTGAAAAACCCCGTATCTCTCTTGAGCGTAGACAATAATGGAGTCATTGTTCAACTTCCGATTGTTCCTCAGACGGGATCTGCAAGTGTAGAGGGTAACTTGATTCTGGGTATTGATACAAGGACATCTGCTTCCGCTGGTTTTGTGGATAATTCAGCAGTTGCTGGAATTAGAACCTTTGTTGCTGCAGAAGAAAATCCTGGTGATAATTTTGCATATTTTAAGACTGTCTACCGGGGAACAACATATTCAACATCTTTTTTGGATACAGGCTCAAATGGTCTTTATTTTGATGCTCCTAGTTCTTCAGTCATTCCTGATTGTTCAAGTTCGGGTGCTCCTTGGTTTTTCTGCCCAGAGTCAGAGTTGTCTCTTCAGGCAACAACACAAAGTGTAGACGCTGTAGTTTCGAGTTTGATTAATTTTAAAATTATTAGTCTTGAGGATTTACCTGAAGTAAACAGAGTTTTTTATAATTTTGGAGGAGACGCAGGATCAGGAGATGGAAATGCTAATCCCGATCCAACAATTAGCTTTGATTGGGGCCTGCCCTTTTTCTTAGGGAGAAATGTTTACAACGGGATAAATGGAAAAACTTCAACTCTAGGAACTGGTCCCTATTGGGCTTATTAAAATTATCTTAAAAGCTGATCGTACATTTGATCTTCTTCCCCAACAAGAAGATCTTGGCTTTGCCCTTGTTTGTGAAGAGCACCGTTTTTAAGAATAAGAAGATGTCCACCCATTTTTTTTGCAAAAGAAAGATGGTGGGTTACCAAGATAAGAGGAATTTTGAATTCCGCTTTTAATGTTTCAATCATTTTCAAAACTTCTCGGGTCATAAATGGATCGAGAGCAGAGGTAGGCTCATCTAAAAAAATAAGCGAGGGATCAGTAACGAGCGCTCTTATAAGAGCCGTTCTTTGTTTTTGCCCACCCGATAAGGCTTGAGGTTTTTTAAAAGCTTGATCTTCAAGGCTAAATTTTTTTAAAAAATGAAAAGCTTTTTCCTGAGCTTCTTTTTTTGTTTTAAAGTGAACTTTTTCAAGTGCAAGACAAATATTCTCTAAGACCGTTAGGTGTGGAAAAAGATTAAAAGATTGAAAAACAACTCCGTTTTTTTTTCGAAATTCATTTAATGGTTTTTCATTTAAAGGCATAGGCTGTTCATCCCAGATAATATGTCCTTTTTGGGGAATTTCTAAACCACAGAGAAGCCTTAGAAGTGTTGACTTGCCACTTCCGGAAGGTCCAAGGATTGAGAGTGTTTCAAATGTGGAATTAAAAGAAAAATTCTCAAAAATTTTAATATTATTGTATGAAAAAGACAGGTTTTGAATTTCAAGCTTCATAATGAAGTTTCATTTCTATTTTGTGGCTTATCCACGAAATGGGAGCCGTGATGAGCAGGTATCCCAGAGCAAGGGGAATGTAGGCTTCGAGAGTGCTGTAGGTCAGGGAGTTTACTTCTTGAGCGCTTAAGGTGAATTCGCTCACGGCAATAACAGATAAGAGAGATGAATCTTTTACAATAGAAGCAAATTGTCCCGCAAGAGCAGGTAAGGCGGCCTTGAAAAGCTGAGGAAGAATAACGTGCTTGTAGGTTTGTTGCTTATTAAGCCCAAGAGCTTTTGCCGCATCCCATTGGCTTTGAGGAATTCCCTCAAAGGCCGCACGCAGAATTTCAGCAATATAAGCGGCGCTAAAGTTAGATAAAATAACAACAGCGAGCCAAAATCGGTCACTAAACCCTGCGGCATTTGCGATGACATAAAAAAAGAGCAGAATTTGAACGAGAAGAGGAGTCCCTCGAATAAGACCAATCCAAGATTGGCAAAATATTTTTAAAATAACAAAACTTCTTTGACCCATTAATAAAAGCCAACCCAAAACTAAACTTAAGATTAGTGAAAGTGCAGATATTCTAAGAGTTGAAAGCCAGCCGTTTACAAACTTTTCCTTATAGTTCCAGAGGATGGGCCAGTTCCATGAGTATTCAATATGGGAAAAGCTCAAAAAGAGAATCAGCCCTAATAGAATATAAAATGAACTTTGATAAAAAAAGTTGAGAAGATTTTTTTTCACAGAATAAAATCAACTCCTAAGGTTTTAAAAATATTTTTTTCGTCTTTTAAAAACTTATCCGCTAAATCAGAAAAGCCTTTCTTTTTACGGAAATCTTGAATAAACAAGTTTATTTTTTTTGTGAGTTCAGGGTTTCCTTTTTTAACTCCTATGGCCCATGATTCTTTTTGAAAAGCCTGGAGAAGTGCTTTTGTTTGTTCAGGGCTTTTTTTCCAGTGATGATAGATAGACATTTGGTCATAAATAAACGCGTTGGCTTTGCTTTGAATAACTTCAAGAACGGCTGAGTTTTCTTTGTCAAAAGCCAAGATCTTTGCCTCTTTTAAATTTTTTAAAGCCCAAGCCTGAGCTGTCGTTCCTTTTTTTACAGCAATTTGAAAGTTTTTTTGATCGAGATCTTTTTCGTTTTGAATAGAAGAGTTTTTTGAAACCAAAAGAGCAAGCCCTGTATTTACATAGGGCTCACTAAAATCAATAGATTTTTTTCTTTCTTCATTTACCGTAAGAGAAGAGATGATGATGTCTATAGATCCCGTTTTAAGGGCAGGAATAAGTCCATCAAAAGACATGTTTTCGATTTTCAAATCGCGCTTTAAAAATTTAGCCAGAGCCTGAGCAATTCCTACGCTGATTCCATCGGGCTCACCTTTCGCGTTAGTCATTTCAAAAGGAGGGTAGCTAAGCTCCATTCCTACCCTGAGAATTTCAGCAGAGGCCTGAAGCAAAAGAAAAAGGGAAAGTGTGAGTAAGGTGATTTTCTTCACACCTATTATGTTAAGGCTAAGTTTTAATAGCATCAATCTGCTTTTCTGGCGCTGATGCTATACATTCCGCTGTTTCAAAGCAATTCATGTATATTTTACTTAAAAGAGGAAAGTCTTTTTCAAGCTCAAAGCCAAAACGTCTTGCATTATAAAGCTGGGGGATTAAGAAAAGGTCTGCTGCACTTATTTCGTCATGAAGGCAGAATTTACCCGAGACATTTTGAATGCTTTTTTCAAAAGCTTGTAACCCTTGTTGGATAAAAGTTTTAGCAAATTTCATTTTTTCATCGGCCACATTACTGTGCGCGTTTTGTGCTCTCGGAGTTTGAAGGGGGGCTGTGTCGCTGTTGATAATTTCACAAAGCTCAATAATCTTGTATCTATTTGTGCGATCTTTTCCAAAAAGATAAGGAGTTGATGAGAAATTCTCTTCAATCCACATCAATATAGACATGCTTTGGCTTAAAAAAACATCAGGAGCAATTTCAAGCACTGGTAAAGCACCTAGAGATGATCGGGTCATATGTTCTGGCGAGCGGTTTTCTCCTTTGAGAATATTCACGGGAATATAATCGTAGGGAATTTTTTTGAGTGAAAAAGCCCAGCGAACTCTCCAAGAAGCTGATGAGCGCCAATATCCGTAGAGTTTTGCTTTCATGGATGATTTTATTCTAACTCATCACCCACAAGAACGACTTTGTTTTTTAAAACACCCAGGCCTTCAACTTGAAGCTCAACTTCATCGCCCTCTTTGATCCACTTATCTGAAGGAGCGTACCCCACGCCTTCCATGATACATCCGGAGCCCACAGTGCCCGAGCCAAACACGTCGCCTGGGTAAATTGTGCACCCATAACTTGCGCGTTCAATGATTTGAGCAAAGGTAAAGCTCATATCCTTTAAGTTTCCATGAGAGTACTGTTTGCCATTCACAAAAGCCTTCATCGTCAAATCAAAGCGCTCGCCTTTGGGACTTGGAATTTTTTTGGAAGCAAGTTCATCGCGAGTCACAAGCCAGGGACCAAAAGCATTGGCAAAGTCTTTTCCTTTAACAGGACCCATGCTCAATTTCATCTCAGCCACTTGAAGAGCGCGTGCTGACCAATCATTCCAAATCATGTAGCCCGCAATATATTCATCAGCTTTTTCAGCAGGAATGTTTTTCCCTTTTTTGCCAATCACAACCGCAACCTCTAGTTCAAAATCGAGATGATCTAAGTGTTTAGATTGAACTTTTACATCTCCTGGGCCAATAATCGAACGAGGTTCTCCATAATAAAACACAGGGAACTCTTCGAATTCAGGGATCATGGGAAGGTTTCTGTTTCTTCGCGAGGCTTCAACATGATTGCGAAAAGCATATCCATCGCGAATAGTGGGAGGATTAGGGAGAGCAGCTTTTAAAACAATATCGCCAATGTTGAGTTGGGGATGGTTTTTAATTTCTTTTTCAACTTGAGAAAAACGAGTCAGACCGTCTTTTTCAAGAAAAGTTCTTAAGTCAGGTGCGATTGAGGACAAATCAGCAACTGAATCTGGCCCAGCCATCACTCCCCAAGAATTTTTGTTGTCGGACTTGCGTTTAAAGCTACAAAATCTCATATGAGTTCCTCCTCTGATAAAACTTAATCAAGAAGAGCTTCTTTTAAGTTTTTATCAATCGCTTCTAAGAAAGCTTCTGTCGTTAGGTAATGTTCATTTTTTGTTTCTGAACCATGGACACATACGGCAAGGTCTTTGGTCATCTTTCCGCTTTCCACTGTTTGAACACAAACTTTTTCAAGCGTATCGCAGAACTTGATAAGTTCCTGGTTATTATCGAGACGTCCACGATGAGTCAGTCCCTGAGTCCATGCGTAGATAGAGGCAATGGGGTTTGTTGAAGTCGGTTTGCCTTGTTGATGTAAACGGTAGTGTCGGGTGACGGTTCCATGAGCCGCTTCGGCTTCCATCGTTTTTCCGTCGGGAGTCACAAGGGTTGAAGTCATAAGTCCCAGTGAACCAAAGCCTTGAGCAACAGTATCACTTTGCACGTCTCCGTCGTAATTTTTACAAGCCCAAACAAAAGCGCCTTCCCATTTGAGAGCAGAAGCGACCATGTCGTCGATCAATCTATGTTCATAGGTAATTCCAGCTTCTTGGAATCTTCCTTTGTATTCTTTTTCGTAGATTTCTTGAAAAATATCTTTGAAGCGCCCATCGTATTTTTTTAAAATTGTATTTTTAGTTGAAAGATAGAGCGGCCATTTTTTAGCAAGTGCTTGGTTAAAGCAACTGTGGGCAAATCCTGTGATGGATTCATCTGTGTTGAACATGGCCATGGCAATTCCATCACCTTTGAAGTTTGTGACTTCAACAGTTTCTGCAGGACCATCTTCTGGCTGAAAAGTCAGGGTGAGTTTACCCTTACCTTTAGAAACAATTTCTTTTGCTTGATACTGATCTCCAAAAGCGTGGCGACCAATACAAATAGGTTTTGTCCATTGAGGGACAAGGCGCGGAATGTTTCGGCAGATAATGGGTTCACGAAAAACAGTTCCATCTAAGTAACTGCGGATGGTTCCGTTTGGAGAACGCCACATTTTTTGAAGTTTGAATTCTTCAACACGTTTTTCATCAGGTGTTATGGTTGCACACTTGATTCCAACGTTACATTTTTTAATGGCTTCTGCCGCCTCAAGAGTGACGCGATCTTCGGTAGCGTCTCTGTGTTCGATACTGAGGTCGAAATACTGAATTTTGAGATCTAAATAGGGTTTGATTAATTTTTCACGAATGAAGCCCCAAATGATTCTGGCCATTTCATCGCCATCCATTTCAACAACTGGATTTTTCACCACGATTTTCTTCATGCAGAATGTTCTAAGATGCCCTTGGCTCTCAAACAAGTCTGAAAAAGCTTCAGAATTTTAACCACTTTTCATCCCAGTAAGTGGGAAGGGGGGCTTCGATAAGAAGTTTTTTCTGAGTCAGTGGATGAATAAAACTCAAGCTTTTTGCATGGAGGGCAAGGGGGATTCCGCTTCGATCTGCTTTTCCGTAGAGACGATCGCCGAGGATTGAGTGACGCATCTCCAGACAGTGGAGACGAATCTGGTGGGTTTTTCCAGTTTCAAGAGTCACTTCTAAGAGAGATTTCTCAGGACTTGCTTTGAGAAGTTTAAAATAAGTATGTGCGCGTTCCGAGGGTCTGCCCTTTGAAAAGTTTGCCCACTTACCGCCTGTTTTTCGGATAAAGCTTTTCACTTCTCGCCATTGTTCAAGCCAACGGCCTTCCACTACGGCCCAGTAAACTTTCTCAAGTTCACGTTTTAAAAATAATTCGCTCATGGGCTTATTAATGGCTTCTGTTTTTCCAAACAAAACAACCCCCGTGGTATCGACGTCTAAGCGATGAAAGAGCACGAGCTTTTGCCCCAGCATTTTTTCAGCAATGGCTTGGAGGTGGGGGCGAGAGGGATCGAGTGTAACATGTGAGGGAAGAAAAGCAGGCTTGGAAACAGCCAGCATGTCTTTATCTTCAAAGAGTATTTTGACGTCTAAATTGCTCATTTTTTATTAAAAAATTATAAAAAAAACGCCCACTCCGTGAAGAGTGAGCGTTTTTTGTTTTTCAATTTTGAAAACTAATTATTCAGCTTTTGTTTCTTCAGCTGCTGCAGCAGGTGCTGATTTGAGACTACGTTTCTCAAAGCCGCCCTTCATGCTTGATTTCAAAGTGACATACGCATTCTTAGCTCCAGGAACAGCGCCTTTTACTAAAACAACGTTTGAAGCTGTGTCGATTCCCACAACTGTGATGTTTTGAGTTGTAACGTTACGGTCACCCATGTGGCCAGGCATTTTTTTGTTTTTGAAAACGCGACCAGGGATAGAACGCATACCGATCGAACCACCGTGACGGAAGAATTCCGCAGCACGTGAAGCAGGAGCTCCACGGAAGTGGTAACGCTTCACAACACCTTGGTAACCTTTACCGATAGAAACACCGCTTACGTCGATATGATCACCGATTTTAAGAAGTGAAGAATCCAAATTTTGTCCAACTTCCACTTCGTTGATACTGGTGTCATCAAGACGAAATTCTTGAATGAAACGTTTTGCAGGAGCTTTTGAAGCTTTGAAGTGACCTGCTTCAGGCTTTGTAACGTTTTGAGCTTTTTTGTCGTCAAAACCAAGCTGAACAGCATTGTAGCCCTCTTTTGCTTTTGTTTTCTTTTGAACAACAATACAAGGACCCACTTGGATTGCAGTCACAGGGATCACGTCGCCTGCTTCTGAGAAGATTTGGCTCATACCAAGCTTCTTACCAAGAAGAACCAAGTGAGGGTGTTGAGTGGGAGTGCGTTTAGGGATCGAATTTGTAGATGTATTTGTCATATTTCTCCTTCCATCCATCATTCCCTCAGTCTTTTGATCTGTTGTGACCATTGATCAACTTTGACC
>JBILWH010000024.1:0-9838 GCA_044370015.1 Bdellovibrionota bacterium
AGAATAAACCGAATTCATAATTGTATGCCGAAAGCCCCTTCGAAGCTCAAAACATACCCCCAAATGATCTTGAATCCAGTCATCACAAGCCACTAAATCAACGGAGGGAAGTTCCCATTGCCCCCCCAAAGACATCTCAGGCGGCCTTTTTCTTAAAAGAAGAGCCCCCTCGTTATTTCGATAAAGAAGTAATAAGCGAGAAATTTTTTGAAGCCTGGGACGAGACTTTTTTTGAGGAATAGACGCAACACCTAGCGCAGTAAATGACGCTCCTTGCACCCCCTTTTGAATTACCCGATCCGATTTATAGGTTTCACAAATGTTTTGAAGAGGACAGACCTCGCATTGAGCCAAAGCTCCTGGACGACAAATGATTGCCCCCAAATCCATCAAAGCCTGAGCCAGAGCCCCCCTTTTTCCAACAGGAATATGACTTGCCAGACGAAGAGCTTTTTCATGAACTTTTTTTAGATCCTGACGATCATTAAGCGCATTCGGAATTAAAAACATCCGAGATAAAACTCGAATCACGTTTCCATCCACAGGAACAATAGCTTCATCAAAGGCAATGGATGCAATCGCAGCAGCCGTATAGGGACCTATTCCCTTCACGCGAAGCAAATCCTCTGACCTTGAGGGAAAACTTCCAGTTTTTTGTATCTCTTGAGCAGCTTTTAAGAGGTTTCTTGCTCGAGAGTAATATCCCAGCCCCTGCCACAAACGAAGGACGTCGGCTTCTTTTGCATTCGACAAAGAAGAAAGAGTCGGAAAAAAGACCATCCATTTTTCATAGTAAGGAAGCATCATCTTGAGGGTACTTTGTTGTGACATAACCTCAGAAATCCAAATTTCGTAAGGATCAGGAGATTTTTTTCTCCACGGCAACTTTCTTTGAGAGGACTCGTACCAAAAAAGAAGCTCTTTAACGAGACTGATAAAAGTTTTTGAGTGATCGCACGCGCTTGGCTTGATCTTCTGTTTTGAGTTCAGGCTTAGAGGCAAGTTTTCGAGCTTCATCTTTTTTTGCGCATTTATCTAACAATTCATTCATAGTTTTAAAATCAAAATCTGTCTCAGGATCTTTAAAAGAACCTGCTAGATCTAAGGCAATCCCGCCCTTTGGAAGCATATCCGCTAAACAAGATGACAAAACAGGACTGCATTTTGTTCCCGGCAAATAATGCGCCTGAAGACCAATCTCATTTAAATCACGCAAAGATCCCTCAAATTTCAGCATTGAATCTTTATCTAAACCCCTAAATAAACTCTGAGAAAGATCCCAATTTCCCTTTGTATAACTTATATCGAGCTTTCCAGTGATTTTTTGAGGCACACAACTTTCTAAATCCTGTGAAAAGGGAGTTTGCGTTTCAGATGTATAAGAAGCAAAAATTTCTTCAAAAAGTTTCATCACGGGCAACTTCGCCAGGTCTACTTTTCCATTAAATCTTGCTTCCAGTTTTTCAAGCCATTCATTGAGACTAAAACCACTTGATGCCAAAAAAACTTTTCCATCAAAAGCACCTTTACTTGAAAGAGCATCAAAACTCTCAACATCCCCCTTTGTCTGAGCACTTGCCGTAAAAGTTAGAGGTTCATTTCTAAGTAAATAATTCTCAAGATAAACTTCACCTTGACCCTCAAGTTGAAGTTTTGCATTGGATAAATTCCAATCAATGAATTTAATTTTTTTTCCACTTAACTCGGCATTACTGCGAAAATTCCATTTTTTTTGTTTATTTTCTAATTCAAGATTCAAAACAAAATCAGTTTTTTTATTTTTAATTATTTTAAATAGGCTTCCCAAATTTAAATCCTTAAAAGAACTTAGATTCAAAAAAGCATTTAGGCTTAAGCGATCTTTTATGCTTTGGTTTTCATTTAGATCAGCATCTACTTTAATCCAAGATTGTTCACTTAATTTAGCCCTCAGGTTTTTATAAAAAACTCCTTTGGTGTTTTGCTTAACCTCTCCTGAAAATCTTAATTCCATCTCCTGATCGGGAAACGTGTGTAACCAATCACTAACGCGTAAATCATAAGAACGTAAAGAAAGAGAGCAAGTTTTGTTAAGACTCTCTCCACAAAGCTTGAATCCGAGAGTACCCGTGAAAGATCCCCTTGGAGAAGAGAAAACCTGGGGAAAGCTCAACTCTAAATGATTTTTCTGAGGAAGAGAAAAATTTAAAAAGGTTTTTTTGCCTTCAGCACTGCCCTCAAAAACTAAAACGTGATTGTTTCTTTTTTCCAATTTTGCTCGCAGTGAAAAAGGCGATCCCCTTTCTTTGTAGAAATAATCTTCAAACTGAAATTGTCCTCGAGACAGATCCCATACCCCGCGCATTTTTAGATAAGAATTTTCTTGAGAATCAAAGCCCAAATTTAAAGAACCTTTGTATGAGGTTTCTCCTTGAATTTTAATCCCAGGTATAAGCTCACCAGAATCTGTCCAAAAAAGATTCACGTTTTTTGCTTGGACACTCCACTTATCTAGAGCCCAAGAACTCCACAAATCTTTTCGAAATTTGGCTTCCAAAGTTCCATCTACATTTCCCTTAGTCGTTAAAGAAAAGTTTTTATTTTTTGGAAGAAGCTCCAAAGGTAAAGACCCAAATCGGGCTCTAAGCTCCCCACTTGTGTCAAAATCAAAAGAAACTTCGGATTCACCCAAGTTAGCCTTGCCCAATATTTTATTTTTTCTAAAATTTGCCTCAAGCAACAAAGAAAGACCATCGTTTTTAAAATATCGATGACCATTTGTTTCAAAAATTGCTTTTGTAAGATCAATATTAACTTGGCCCTCTAAACCCCCATTTCCATTTTGCAAATTGACATCTAACAAACCTAAACCTCGAGGGCTCTGAATGAGTTCACTCTGAATACTGGACATATTTACAAGTATCTTAGCCCCCCTCAAAAGAGCTTCTTCTGTAAACGCGCCTCCCTTAAGCTCCATTCTCGATGCAAGTTCCCAAACGCCTGTTGTTTCAAGTTCCGAGAAAAAATGAAAAGGTATTTTTTGCTTTAAAACCTTTATTGACTGACGAGGAAATTCAATGACAAAACCTTCTTTTGAATTATTCAAAACTTTAACTTCAAAGCGAAGATCATTATAGAAAAAGACTCCTTTAAGGCTTTCTTTTTTTAGATCGCTCAAGGATAAAGATGAAAATTCACCAATTTTTTTATGAAAGGAACCCGCATTGATTTCAAGATTTGTAAGATTAAAGTTCCACCCAAAAAAATCTTTTGAGAGCTCAACGCCACCTTTCAAAAATCTGTTTCCGGAATCAATTTGTAAGATCGCTTTATCAACACTTACAAAACCAAAAATATTTTTTTTTGCTTGGATTCGCATTGTCTTAAAAGACACAATATTTGTAGCTAAATTTTTTAATTCAACCACAAAGTCCACATGCCAAGACAAGTCTTTAAATTTAAACTCTTTTTTTTCTAATTTTACTAAAGAAAACTCAAGCTGCCCGTGAAATGTTTTTTCAATTGTCTCATGAAAAGGTTTGTTTACTTGAGAAATCCAAAATATTAAAAACGCTAAGAAACTAAATCCTAAAAAAGAAAAAAAGATAATTCTTTTTCTCTCAACAACTTTTGGTGTTGAGACAAATCCCTTGGGTACCACCTACTTTTTTTCGGAATTCTTAACAAATTCTTTATGAAAGTGTCATATATCCGAGATAATTCTTGTGATTATCCGTGGCCGCTAACAAAAAGTGGATCATTTTCTCTTTGTTCCTCGGCTTTCGCCCCAAGTTCTTTGACGCTCTCAAAAAACTCAACAGTTTTTTCAAGAACAGCAGAAAAATCATCTGTATTGAAAACAAACTTACGAAATTCTTTGGCTCCTGTATAACCCGCCGCGTACCAAGCCAAAAACTTGCGAAATGCAAATTCAACGCGTGTTTCAGGATACGCTTCTCGGAGTAAAGATAAGTGCAGATCAATAAGGGTTTTGGCATTTCTATCTGAGCGAATATGCACCCATTCCGAAACATACTGAGTAGGAACTGGCTGAAGCTTTTTTACTTTTCGTTGAAAATAATCTTGTCCTTCTTTTAGAGCTTCAGTGTCGGGTAGAGAGTGTTTTTTTAGTAAAGTTTCACATACTGATTTTTGCTGCTCAGAAGAGAGTTTCTGTAATTTATCAAAAGCTTCCATAGCTTCTTGAAAAATCCACGGATTTTTAAGAGCCCCTCTTCCGATCATCACCCCCGCGCATCCAGAACTTATCAAGCGAGCTGCCGCAAGAGGCCCGGTTATGACGTCTCCATTTCCGATGATGGGCATCTTAGTATTTTGTGCGATTTCAGAAATAAAATCCCAATCCGCTTGTCCTGCATAGCCCTGCATTCTTGTTCGTCCATGAATCGAAACTGCGCTCACGCCCTCATTTTCTGCTATGCGAATTACCTCGAAAGCGTTCTTGCTTTTGTCATCCCAACCTGTACGAATCTTGATCGTCAGAGGAATTGAGAGAGAACTTTTCACAAGCTTGAGCATCGCTCCCAATTCAACAGGCTGACAAAGCCACGCTGAACCGCCCCCTTTTTTTGTAACTTTTGGAACAGGACAGCCTAAATTGATATCAACAAATTCTACTCCTACATCCTGAACAATTTTTGCAGCTTCCGCTAATACTTTTTCATCTCCACCAAAAAGCTGAATGCCAAGGGGACGCTCATCTTCGTGATAGGCCAAATATTTTTTCAGTGTTGGGGCCCTCGACACCACAGCATGAGCAGAAACAAATTCGCTCACAAGACCACCTGCACCCATCTTTCGCATAAGCCTTCGATAAGGCATGTCCGTAATTCCCGCCATGGGAGCCAACACAAAAGGATTTAAAAATAGTTTTTCGATAGGCAAAAAGATAAATCAAATTGCACATTCAGCCCAGAAAAAACACACATATGCAGACTGATTAAAGTTCGTTTTTTAGTCGGAAAGCCTATAAAGTCGTCTTTTAGAGAGGGAAGACTCATAGGGGAGTCCCGTTTGTTCAATATAAATTTTTCCAGGATCTTTCAAATTGACCAAGCCTTCAACTCGAACTTGGCGAGCATAAGTATGGGTTTTATCCCATGATAATGAGCGAATATGATCTTTAAGGGGAAGAGGGGACTCAATTTTCATTTGATGGATATAAGCGGGATTTTGCACAACACTTTCTTCTACTTGAACAGGCACCCAATGCTCATCTTGATATTTCAAACCAGGTGCTGTCAAAAGAGGCTGAATCAAAGCCAAAGGCAAAGCCTCCTCTTGCTTTCCAATTTGTAAAAGTGATCCGCTTAATTTTTTTCCCCAAATTCGACCCCACTGATCGCTAAATGAGTGAAAAGAATAAAAGAGTATGGACAGAGAAAAAAGAAGAGTAAAAACAAAAGCTCCAAAAATTTCTTTTTTGTCTAACTGAGCAAAACGTGAGGTAGAAAAACGAACCTTGTACAAAGGAGCCTTATCAACAACATTTTTTTCGCTTTTAACTTTTGAGCCGGGTGTTGGAACAAGCGGATAAACAAGAGTATCTGTTTCTTTAATTGAATCTGTTAGAAGCTCGTGGATTCCATAAATGGGTCTCCACTCTTTAAAACCATCTCTCCACGCATAGTATTTTGAAGGAATTTCAGATGATTCAATAAGTCTTTTCAACTCATGAGTGGAATATGGGCCCTTGAGAAGATTTCCTTTGGCAATAAACCAAAAAAAAGACTCTGCTGAATTGGAAGCAAAATGAACTCCCTGTTCTGGCACATGAGAAATAACTCTTCTCTTAGCGTTACCCACATATTTTTATCGGTTAAATAAATAGAATTTAAACAAAGATAAGATGTCAGTTTTTTGATTAAGACTTCTTGGATTCTGACTTACTGGAATCAGACTCATCATCCGAGTCTTTTTTACCGTCTTTTTTCTTTTTATTTTCATCATCAGAACCCTCTTCAAGGCCTTTTTTGAATCCACGAATCGCTCGGCCCAAAGACAGCCCCAAACCCTCTAAACGAGAAGGTCCAAAAACTAAAAGAAGGATAAAAAACAAAAGAATCAAATGAGCAATACTCATAATGAGGCCTATTATAGCATAGCTCCCCTAGGGGGCAGAAGAAAATTAAGCTCTGCCTAACCACTCCGAATTCGTTCAATAGAAGCGCGGGTCATTTGATCCAATACTTTCGCCAAACCTTGGTTTTCAGGGTGCTTAAAGTCTGGATCGCTGGCAAAAAGCTCTTTTGCAATGGCCTTAGCCTCCTCAAGAGTAGCCAAATCCCTCACTAAGTGCGCCGTTCTAAAAGCACTCGCTCCACTTTGTCGCAGTCCCAAGAAATCACCCGGACCTCGTAAAAACAAATCTTCCTCGGCAATTTTAAACCCATCCTCAGTATTGAGGATAATCTGCAAACGACTTTCTGCTTCTTCCGTTAGATTTTCAGGCACAACCAAAGCACAAACGCTCTCAGCACTCCCCCTGCCCACGCGTCCTCTTAGTTGATGTAACTGAGTCAGGCCAAAACGCTCCGCATTTTCAATAACCATCACAGAAGCATTCGGAACATCCACCCCCACTTCAATCACAGTAGTTGAAACCAAAACCTTGATCTCGCCCAAACGAAAAGCTTGCATGATTTTTTCTTTTTCAAGCGATTTCATTTTTCCATGCAAAAGACCGACGGAATAAGGGGCAAGAGATGTTTTCCATTCCTGAAAAGCACTCGTGACGTTTTCAACATCTTCCATAAATTCTGAATCTTCAACTAATGGATAAACACAATAGACTTGTCGTCCTTCAGCCAAAAGAATCTGTAAACGCTCCGTTAGCTTGTCATGAGCTTTTTTTCTCAACAAATACGTTTTAATTGCTTTGCGCCCAGCAGGCTTTTCTTTAATCGTTGAAAGCTCAAGATCACCATAAAGAGTCAAGGCCATCGAGCGGGGGATGGGAGTTGCCGTCATGACCAACATATGGGGATAAATTTTACTTTGTGATTTCTGAGTTAGCTCGCGTCGCTGCTCAACTCCAAAGCGATGCTGCTCATCGATCACCACTAAACCTAAATTTTGAAAATCAAGAACTTTTGAAATAATGGCTTGCGTTCCAAAAACAAAACGAGCCTCTCCACTTTTTGTTTTCTCGCGACTTATTTTTTTATCCTTTTCCTTCAATGCGCCACTTAATAAAAGAACTTGATCATCAAATTGAGGGAAAAACTTTTTAAAATTTTGAAAGTGCTGCTCCGCTAAAAGCTGGGTGGGAGCGAGCATCGCTGCCTGATAACCGCTTTGCACACAATAAATCATCGAGGCAAAAGCCACGATGGTTTTTCCAGAACCCACATCTCCTTGCACAAGACGATGCATAGCTATGGTTTTTGAAAAATCAGCTTTTATTTCTTCTAAAACTTTTTTTTGGTCTCCCGTAAGTGAAAAAGGGAAAGCTAAATCTTTGTCAGCTTTTATGTCAGGGATTTTATTTTGCGAACTTTGAGTAAAGTTTTTTCTTATTCTCTCAAGCCCTAAAGAAAAAAAGAAAAACTCATCAAAAACAAGTCTTCTAAAATAGGGATTGGATTTGCTGATGTTTTCTTTTGCGCTGATCTCAAAGTTAGGAACCCAGTTTTTGGGAAGATGAACTTCTTTGAGTGCTTCTTTGATCGAAATTAACTTAAGCTTTTCTTTGATCCAAAGTGGAAGAGGATCGACAGCTTCAGTAAGTAAAGCCTCAATCGAGGAACGAATAATATCGCGTATTTTTCGAGAATTTAAAGTTCCTATTTGCGGATAAATTGGAATCAAAGAACCAAATCCAAGTTTTTCTCCAGAATCTTTGGCCATTTCTGGATGCGCTATTTGTAATCGACTTTGGAATTTTTGAATTTTTCCTGTGAAAAAAACTTTCGTTCCTACAGGGTAGCCCTTTTGAATAGCCTGCCCAAATTTATGAAACCAGACAAAATAAATAAATGTGGGGCTTGGCATTTTGGACGGAACTCGAACAAAAGCTTCAAGCCATTTTCTTCCACTCCCGAAACGAGGAATATATCTTTCAACAACTCCTTCGCTCGCAATAGTTTTCCCTAAGTTATCCTCAAGTTCTTCAAAACACAGGGAGCGTCTTCGATCTTCGTATTTTCGAGGAAGATAATAAAGTAAATCATGAGGCGTAAAAATGCCTCCTTGTTCAAAAAGTGTTCGGAGCTTTTTCCCTACCCCTTTTAAATCCTCTAGGTTTTGCACAATTTTAGAAAACCTTATTTCAAACTATTTATATTCGATTTCAACAACAGTGTAGGCAACTTTCCCCTTGGGGCTCTGTACCTGAACCTCATCTCCAACCTCTTTATTGATAATAGCTTTTGCAAGAGGTGAGGAGAGTGAGAGCTTCTTTTTTTCAATATTTGCTTCAGGCTCTCCTACTATTTGATAAACAACTGTACTTCCTTCAGGATTTTCAAGAGTCACAGTCGCTCCAAAAACAACTTTTTCACTTTTAATCGTCGTAGGATCAATAATTTCAGCACGAGCGAGCTTGTCTCCGATATCTTGTATTCGACCTTCGATGAAAGCTTGTTTTTCTTTGGCTGCTTGATAGTCAGCATTTTCAGAAAGATCGCCGTGAGAGCGAGCCTCTGAAATGGCCTCAATAATAAGAGGTCTTTCGACGTTTTTTAAGTGTCGTAACTCTTCTTCAAGAGCTAATTTTCCAGAAAGAGTTAAAAGTATACGATCGGACATTGATTCACCATAGTCTTAAGTAAGAAAGATGACAAAAGCATTTAAATGCTAGGGCTGACAAAATCCTGAAGAGCTATTGGATGCATATCACCTTTTTTAATCGCTTTAATAGCTAAACAAGCCATTTCCGCTCCAGAAAGTGTTGATAATAAAGGAACACGATAGCGCAAAGCTGCTTGGCGAATACTCATCCCGTCCTTAAGACTTCCACGAGTTCCAGGAGTATTTATAATCAATTGAATTTTTTGATCTCGAATCCAAGCCAAAAGATTTTCGTCATTGTTTCCTTGTCCGATCTTTGAAATCGAAGCAACTTCTACACCTGCTCGCTTTAAGTATTCCGCCGTTCCAGGAGTTCCTGCAATTTCAAAACCGAGCATCTCAAACAAGCGTACAATATTCAGAGCTTTTGTCTTATCCGAATCGCGCAAAGAAAAAAGCACACGTCCATAAGTGGGAAGAGAAATTCCTGCACCCAAGAAAGCTTTTGCAAAAGCAGCACCGGCACCCTTATCCACTCCCATCACCTCGCCCGTACTTCGCATCTCAGGTCCAAGAATGGGATCAAATCCTTTAAATTTATTAAAAGGAAAGACAGGCATTTTCACGGCAAAGCCGTGCCCTGGAAGGCGATAATTTCCAGGAATATTTCCCTCTTTTGTTAACTCAGAAACATTCTCACCTAAGGCAGCCCGCATACCCCAATCAATCATGGGGTACCCCGTTGCTTTAGCTAAAAAAGGAATCGTACGTGAAGCACGTGGATTTCCTTCGATCACAAAAACCTGATCATTCACAACAGCCATCTGAATATTGAAAAGACCCCGAGTTTTTGAATGAATAGCAATTTTTTTTGCAATTCCAGCCATCTCATCAATTTTAGAGGGCGGGAGTCGAAAAGGAGGAATCACGCAGGCCGAATCTCCACTATGAATTCCTGCCTCTTCAACGTGTTCCATCACTCCGCCGATCCAGGCTTTTTTTCCATCGCAAATTCCATCGACATCAAACTCAACAGCCCCTACTAAAAATTTATCAATGAACACAGGATGTTGCTCAGAAACATCCAAAGCTTCTTCAATCGTTTGCT
>JBILWH010000235.1:0-3073 GCA_044370015.1 Bdellovibrionota bacterium
TTAAAAATATAGACAATCCTCGAGCCTACATTGTCATAAGCAAACGAGAGGACTCAATGCTAAGAATTGAAATATGGATTGGCTCTTTTAATCAAATGCCTGAGTTAAAAGAAGCCTATGGTCTCGTAGAAAATCTACTAAGGACAGAGGAGCAACGAGATATACTTGAAAAAGAATTCATAAAAACATCTAGGGAAACGCAAGGAAGGCAACACTAAAGACTTCCCTTTCTCCTCCAATTGATCCTTCTACAAAACCTCGCGCAACTGGCTGTACTTTTAAAAATATAACTTCAGGTGGCTCTTTAAAAACTATAAAAAGCTTTTTATCAACTTCTGCCACTTCTTTAGGACCAGGTATGACCTCTACAATTTTAATTTTTTCTTTGAGTGTTTCAGACATCCAAATTTTTCGACTGTTTTTTATCTTTAATTTCCAGACGGCAATCTTCTTAGTCCTCACAAACTGAGGATATTGAAAGACAGACTCACTCTGAAGATAATGTCCGTTTGAACTAAACAAAAATTGCTTTCCCGAATAACTCAGCATTGTTAATACAATCGTAAATACAAAAAGAAACCAAAAGAATTTTTTAATTCTAAAGATGTTTAGCTTTTGTTTGATTCGCTCTCCACTCATGACATGAAGATGACTTAAACGATTTGGCCCCAGACTTTCCCATTTCATAAAACCTCCCCATAGAATCCCAAACAACATAGAAACCAGCTTCATCTTTTGAAAAGCAAAGCTTATGCCAAAGAAAAAACTTGGCCCTCTTTATGCATAAAGCTTTTGTGAGGGTTCAAAAATGAATAAGAAAAAGAAAAAAAGTCACACTTCAACCCAAAAACTCCACTCAAATGGGGCAAAAAATAACGGGTCATCTCACAAAGTTCGATATGCCGTCGTGGGGCTAGGATATATTGCCCAAAAAGCTGTGCTCCCTGCTTTTTCTCATGCAAAACAGGCCGAACTTGTTGCACTTATTTCTTCCGACTCTACGAAACTCTCTCTTCTTTCAAAAAAATATAAAGTCTCTCACACAGCGGACTACGATCATTTTGAAAACTGCCTTCAAGAATCACAAGCAGATGCCGTGTACATTGCTCTTCCCAACTCTCTTCACTACGAATTTGCCATGCGTGCTTTTAAACTTGGTCTACATGTTCTCTGCGAAACACCTTTAGCGACAAACGTTTCTGAATGTGCAGAACTTATAGAAAATGCTCGCACAAAAAACCTAAAGCTCATGGTCGCCTACAGGCTCCACTTTGATGCAGCAAACTTAGAAGCGGTAAAAATCGCAAGCGCATCCAACGCTCGCTCACAATTAGAGCCCAAGCTTGGTGATTTAAAGATTTTCAACTCTGTCTTTACTTTGCCCGTTAAAGATCGACAAAATATTCGCCTCAAAGAAGAAATGGGCGGTGGGACTGCCTTTGATATCGGAATTTATTGTATCAATGCCGCTCGATATCTCTTTCAAAGTGAACCTCTGGAAGTAAGTGCTTTCACGGGAACACAGAATTCCTCACTATTTACAGAAGTCGAAGAGAGTATGAGTGCTATTATGAAATTTCCTCAAGGTAGGCTTGCAAGCTTTTCTGTAAGCTTTGGGGCTACTGAAAATTCCTACTATGAACTGTTAGGAAGCAAAGGAAAACTACGAGTAGAGCCTGCTTATGATTTTGAAAAAGATCTCAAACATTATCTGACGACTGGATCCCAAAAAGGGTCAAAAACATCCGTTAAAAGCTTTCCCAAGCACGATCAATTTGCAGCGGAACTCGTCTATTTCTCAAACTGTATACTTCAAAACAAGGATGTCGAAGCTTCTGGCTATGAGGGATATGTAGATGTTCAAATCATCCGAGCCCTGTACGAATCTTCTGTTTCAGGAATGAGCATTAAGCTTCATCTTTCTGCTCCTGAACAACGCCCTAGTAAAAAACTACAAATAACTATTCCCCCCAGCAAAAAAGCCCGCCTCATTCACGCTACTGGTCCTTCAAATCCATCAAGGATTTGAACACTTCCTGCCCAGAGTGGGCCAAGAAACCTTTATTTCTTGGCCCACTCGCCTTACACAACAATTACCAAATGTGTACACTTAAATTTTATAAAAACATTCGACTCTTTTATTTTTTTGTGACATACCCATGAAAGAAGCAAAAAATTTCTCAAATTGCTTTGTTTTTTAATTCTTTACGACTAGACTCTTCCCTCTTTATGAATCCTAAGTTGCGACTTGGGGTAATCACTTACCTCACTCAAAAAAAGAGAGTTTTAAACTCAATAACTCTCTTGCTCACGATCGCAATTTTGGCCGCGCAATTTGCTCCCCTCAATTCTTTTGCAAGCTCAGTAGAGACAAGAACTTCAAATAATTTATCTTCTGTCCGACAAAGCCTCACTCATCAAGACTCAGTTCCCTCTGCCGATGCTCAAGTTATTATTGATGCCCTTGCAAAAGTTGCTGCCGAACAAGCTGAAAACCCCAATGCTCCCATAGAGGTAAGCTTCGAACTCCCCTCAAACAATGGCCAACCACCGCGGAAAGTCGTTATTTCACACGAACCCGTTCCTATCACCGGAGCAGGTGAGCCTACAGAAACTTTTCTCAATACTTTCGACCTTGAAACAAAAGGTGTTCCCGTTGCTGCTATTCGCGATGAAACGATTGATCCTACCGACCCAAAAACCGCCACCCTCAATTACGAAACTTATGAGGGGGGAACAGGGGTTGCCTCTCGTATTTTTAGATTCCTCAAAAATGCTCCTTCAAGCGCGCTAAATGCAATTGCCGAAAAAGGAGGAAACTGGGAAGAAAATAAACCTGGCCGCTCTCGCTTCTGGGCTACAAAAGTTAAAATGATTGCCTATGGCGCAATCATTACAAAACTTGCCATGATTTCTTATGCGCTTAATCCTTTAGAAGGCTTTGCAGTGGCTTCCAACACCATGGCGATTGGGGGGATGTACATTTTCTTCAATATGAAAATTAAGCGATTCATAAGGCTTGAATCGCTTATGGATGCTTTTCAAAAATTCTTTGAATTACGACAAGATAACA
>JBILWH010000236.1:0-3066 GCA_044370015.1 Bdellovibrionota bacterium
AAAAAGCCGAGGCTTTCAGGAAGGTTGTTGAGCAGCATGATTTTCCACATAAAGAAAAGCAACCTTTGGGTAAGGTCTCTGTGAGTGTGGGAGTTTCTGAGTTTCCCTCTCTTGCAGGAAATGCCGAGAGAATTGTAAAAATTGCTGATGAAGCTCTTTATGTTGCTAAAAAACAATCTCGAAACGTTGTGGTATGTGCTGAAAAAGATGCAGGGTACATTCCTCCTTTTGAATCAAAACACGTTTCTGTCTCGAGATAGGAGCCAGGAATGATTCAATATCCCAAGATATCCCCCGATATTTTTAGAGTAGGTGATTTTGCTATTCGTTGGTACAGCATGATGTATCTTTTGGGCTATGTTATTGGGTATCAAATCTTAAAAAAAAGAAAAGATAAAAAACTTTTTAATGTTTCTTCTGAAGGAATGGAAAATTTTGTTTCCTATCTTGTAGTGGGAATGTTGTTGGGGGCTCGTTTATTTTACGTTCTCTTTTATAATATAGAATATTATCTTCAGAATCCTCTTGAGTCTTTAATGATATGGCATGGGGGGTTGTCTTTTCATGGGGCTGCTTTCGGTATGACAGTTGCTTCATGGATTTTTGGAAGAAAATATAAAGTTCCTTTTTTTGAAGTAACAGATTCTTTGGTTATTTCTGCTGGCCCGGGTCTTTTCTTGGGGAGAATTGGAAATTTTATTAATGCCGAGCTTTATGGCCGACAGACAGATCTGCCTTGGGCAATGGTTTTTCCGACTGATGAAAAACAACTTCCTCGTCATCCTTCACAGCTCTATCAAGGGTTAACAGAGGGGTTGTTGCTTTGGTTTGTTTTAAATCTTATTCAAAAATATTTATTAAAAAAGAATGAATATAAAAATGGATGCTTGAGTGGGGCCTTTTTAGTTGGGTATGGAGTTATTCGTTTTTTAATTGAATTTACTCGTGAGCCAGATGCTCAACTTGGTTTTTTCTTTTCATGGATTACCATGGGACAGCTTTTGTGTTTGCTAATGATTGCGAGTGGCATTTTTATATTTTGGAAAATCAAAAACAATAAAGTGGTCAAACTCTCCATCTAAGCAAAAGTATCCAAATGTTGTCGGAATTTAGACATATGTAAAGAGCTATTAAGCTCCAAGGCCTATCGAAATCTCGTTTCACCTCTAAACTTTTTATTTGGGGGGTATCTCGGTTATGAAATTCTTTAATAAGGCATTCTTCTTGGCAGCGCTCTTATCCTTTGGAGCAAAGGCGCAGCCATTAGCTGAGAAAGATTGGACAGTTCTTGTCTTTCTAAATGGCATAAACAATCTAGATTCATTTGGATATGAAGACATGAACGAAATGGAAAAGGTTGGATCTACAGACAAAGTAAATGTTGTTGTGGAATGGGGCAGCTACAGTGCTCGTAATGTGAAAAGACTTTTAGTTAAAAAAGATGAGGACACGGATACGGTGAGTTCACCTATTCTTGAGGATCTTGGTCTTAGAGATATGGGAAGTTACAAAGAGCTTATTGATTTCGTAAGCTGGGGTGTTAAAAATTTTCCAGCTAAACACTACATGCTCGATGTTTGGAATCATGGAAATGGTTGGGAGAAACGTGTTAGTCGTTCTTTGATTAATCGTGACGTGAGTTATGACGATCTCAGTGGAAACAGAATCACAACTGAACAAATGGGTTTGGTTATGTCTGAAATCAAATCTAAAATTGGTCGAAATTTTGACATTCTAGGGTTTGATGCATGTTTAATGGCTATGGCAGAAGTTGCCGGTGAAGTTGCGGATTCTGTTGATTACATGGTGGCTTCAGAAGATTTAGAGCCAGGTGATGGCTGGCCTTATGATGAATTTTTTAATGCTATTCATCAAGGCGATGTTTTAGAAAGTCCCCGTTCTGTTGCGGGTGCTCTCGTAGAGACTTATGCAAATTCGTATGAAGGGGGTAGTCAGGGCACAAGCAGTATCACTCTTTCGAGTTTTGATCTGAATGCCTTTAGAAATTCTTATGGAACATTTAAGAATTTTGCAGATGCTTTGAATGTTGTGGCAAGTTCTAATCCAAAACTTCTTATGAATGCCGTGAGAAATTCAAAATCTTTCTATGTTTCTGAGTACAGAGATTTGGGAAGTTTCTTGGATGTGATTCAAGATCAAGATCTTGGAGTTGATAGAGCGATTGTATCGGCTTTAGCTTCTCAGCTTAAAGAGATTGTTACTGCAAACCGCGGAACAGGATACTTTAGTTCTGTTCAAGGTCTTTCGATTACTCTTCCGACTTCAAGTTATTTTTGGCCCTCTTACGGAAGTCGATATGTTGGATTCAAGTTTGATCAAGCAACTGGTTGGTCAAAATGGCTTGAAAACATTTCCACTTTTCAAGGAATTGATGAGTCTTTAGCGTCTCGTTATTGATTCAGTAGTAAAATCTAAAATAATAAAGCGAGGCTCAGATTTGAATCTGGGTTTCGCTTTTGTTTTTGAGTAACCCGTTTGAAGCTTGAGAGTTCACAAGAGGTGAGCTTTTTTTGTTTTGTAGAGCTATCCAAAGTTGATGCATTCCTTCAAAATCCAGAGCTTGTTCACCATCGGAGAGAGCCTTGCTAGGGTCAGGATGAACTTCAACAAGGATACCGTCTGCTCCAACAGCTTTTGAGGCTTTCGCAAGGGGAATCACAAGATCGCGATCACCGGCAGCATGAGAAGGATCGACGATCACAGGAAAATGCGTTTTTTGCTTCAGGTACGCTACAGCAGTTAGATCAAGAGTGTTTCGTGTGAGAGTTTCAAAACTTCGAATACCTCTTTCGCATAAAATGATTTCTTCGTTTCCTGCTTGAACAAGATATTCAGCAGCGAGCAACCACTCTTTGATAAGAGCCGAAAAGCCGCGTTTTAAGATTACTGGCTTACGCGTTTTGCCAAGTTCTTTTAGAAGCTCGTAGTTGAACATGTTACGAGTTCCCACTTGGTAGGCATCTATAAAACTATCTAAAACTTCTATTTGACGAGGATCGTTGACCTCAGAAACAAGAGGGAGACCTAAGTCTTTCTTTGTTTGAG
>JBILWH010000237.1:0-3064 GCA_044370015.1 Bdellovibrionota bacterium
TAAAGTAATAGTTTCTCGTCCTCTTTTGTAATGATCAATCGCAAGAATTGTATCTTCCCAATACATTGTGATTTCTAGTTCTTCGCGAGCTTTTGCTGAAGCCTCACCACGAACACTTGCACTCTCCTTAAGACTTCGAACAACAGTGGCTTCACGAGGACCCTTCACAACAGGCGCCTCGTAGGAAGGAGGAGTTGAAACAACGGCGGCTTCCATTCCCCCACCAGCAGAAACAGAAGGCTTCACAGGTTCGGGAATTGGAAGATGAGTGGGATTTCTCTTTGATGGAGCAGGCGGAGTGGTAACAGGACGAGTCACTCGCACGATTTTGATATCAACATCCGCAACTTTTACCTGGTCATTTTCACGCAAAATTGCTTCCACAATCTTAGAACCATTCACAAATGTTCCGTGCGTAGAAGCTAAATCTGTGATCTTCATTTGCCCATCTTGCAAAATTTCAAGCAAAGCATGAATTCGAGAAACCTGTGGACTTGGAACTTTAAAGTCTGCAGAAGATATTCGACCTAAGATGACTTTATCCTGATCAAACGACTGCCTTGCAATCAGTGTGTTTCCTTGAAAAACCGATAATTCAATTACTGCTCGATTGTTGCTCATTTAATCCCCCTAAAATCCTTTTTATCGACCCGAGTATCCACTCGCATCAAGTACTTCACGTTTGAACGATGTTCTAACTGGAATTAAACTTTTACTTTTTCGCGAAGGACGCTGATCAAAAGTTGCCTGATAAGGAGAGTAAGCTTTTCCAGATAAACTTAAACCCTCGAAACGAAAATATTGCTTTGCAGGAACCTTCACCAAGCCTTTTTCCGTTTGACGAACAACCCACCCTTCACTGCGATCTTGACCGTAAGTAGTCAAGCTCAACATTGAAACAAACAAAACAATCACATTAAATTTTATCGACGCCTTATTTTTGTTTTTTGCCATTATTCTTCATCCTTTGAATTCTCTTTAGAAACTGCTGCAGTTTCAGAACCCTGACCCACAACAGCAAGCGACTTAAGTTTTTTTACATCTGCATCTTCTTCAACACCTGACAAAATCTCTTGTGCTTGCTTGAAGTCACCGACTTGCAAATAAAGTGAAGAAAGATTCTTCACAACCGTTCTCTTGTTATTCGCTTCAGCACGAGAGCTCAAATCTAAAAGCATTGATTCAGCCGCAGCCCCGCGTCCTTCTCTCCAGTCAAAAAGAGCTCCTAAGAAATCCATATAGAATTTCTCTTCCGAAGAAGGTTTTTCTGAAGAACGTTCTAAAAGATCTTGCGCTAAAAGAAATGAACCAATTTTATTTTGCTTAAAGCTTTTCTCAGCAAATTCAGTCAAAGGACGCTTATGGTTTAATTTGGGGATCCACTGCAAATCAGGAACCGATCGACTCATTAAAGACTGAACACCTTTGTTCCAGATGGCTTTCGATCGACAAGAATTTAAACCTGCCCCACGAATCTTTAACTCACTCGCTTTTGCCAAACACAAATCAATTAAAGACTTGGCTTTATCGTTGAAAGATTTAGAGAATTTCTCGAGTTCTTTCTTGGCTTCAGGATCGCTCACTTTATCCAGCTCTTCTGCTAGATTTTTATACATATCTGATAAACGTTCTAAAGACTTGAGAGCGGAAGTTCCATCTCCATAGCCCACAACAGACTTGTAGCTCTTCTCAAGAGATTCAAGACTTCGAACTTTTTCAGTTAAAGTTCTGGCAAGCTTTGCAGGAACGGTTGAAACCTTTGAACTTGTATAACTTTTATATTTAGGCTCAATTTGTTGAAAAGCAACCTGGCCCATAGCCTCTTTTACAGCTAAAGAATAGTTGGCACTTGGAGGAAAACGTTTCAAAAGTCCAGGATAAGCAGACGAATTTCCGGCTCTTACTTTTAAAACAGCATCCGCCTCATCCAATAGCTTACGAGTTTTTGAACTTAATCCTCTAACAGACTTGAATTCCTCAACCTCGTTTAGACTTGCGCCTTGTCGATAAGCCAAAACGGTTACGACGTAGTCTTTATTGGATCCATTCTTAAAGTCTTTTAGATACTCCTTGCCCGCTTTAACAGTTTCAGACTTTAAAGAAAGTTCAGGCTTGAGCTCAGGAATGACTGCATTTTCTAAATGAGATTTTACAAAGAAAAGGTTTCCAAGAATCTTTTCTCTTTCTTGCTCACTTCCCTTGTAATCTCCTAAGACTTTTGTGTATTGACGAATGGCTTCTTCAAAATCTGCCTTTTCAAGCAAAGAGTCAGCTTGATTTAAGTAAATGTTTTTTGCGAACTGACTCTTAGGAAAATATTTGATTAATTCAGCCTGAGCCTTTTCAGCTCCCGCCTTATCCTCTCCTCGCTTGTAGAAAACCACAGCATTATTAAGAACTTTTTCTTTAAGCTCTCCACTCAACTGTGAACTCACTGCCAAGAAGGCTGCCGCTTTTGCAGATTGTTCTGACTTATCTTCGTCAGGCATTTTTTCAACTTTTTTCACAAGAGCTTTCTTGCGAACATCGCTTATCATGTCTTTGAACTTGTCGCCGCCTGTTGCCATCAACGTTGCATTAGCTGAAAACTCATTTGCGTCTTTTATAAGAGCATCATAGTTTTCACCTTTTTCATGCAAATAAAGAATTCTCTCTGCAGCGTCTACACCACGCTCTGTGTTTCCAAAACGACTGATAATCGCTCGAAGAGTGCTCATCGATTGATCTTTTGATCCAGACTCAAATGCTTGGTTTGCACTTGCGTACATCAAGTCACCTGCGCGTTTATCATTTGGATAACGAGATACGAAATCATTTGTTACCTCTAAAAGATCGTCATTATATTTTTTGTCACTCTTTGCCGCTTCTCTAAAACAAAGAATTCTATTAAAGGCTGCAATTGTTTCATATTTACCAGCACCCACTTTTAGATACTCAGCCGCTGATTCAATATATTCACCCGCCTCATAAAGAAGATCCGAAAAATAATAACGCATTTCATGAACATTCTCTGCTGTATCTGGGTTCTTTGAAGGAACAAAAGCAAGATAAGTCATGTACAGAG
>JBILWH010000238.1:0-3041 GCA_044370015.1 Bdellovibrionota bacterium
AGGCGGAGTAGACCGTAACGTTCGATTTAGAATTGAATACGAAGATAATAACCGTTTTTGGTATTACGACTCAGCTGCTCCAAACAACTATACAAAAGTATTGAGTTACACAGGCGGCGGAACTTCAAACAATGTTGAAATCATTCTCCAAGACGGTGCAGGATTCTTAATGGTAAGTGGTAACAAGGCAAACTCTACAAGTGCTTATGACTTAGAATTCCGTTTCGTAGATCGACAAAATTATTCAGATGCCTACAACTACGATCAAAACAACGGTTACTCAGCAACATCTCCTTATAGAAGAGCCGCAACACTTGATGATATGGCAGTTTGTGCAAAATCATCTGCAGGAAATGCCCTCTTTACCGATGGAACATCTTGTGCGACTCGCTTCGTGTTCCACTACACATTCTTCACAGACATGAATACAAAGTATCCTGCAACAGCCATCACAGATACAGCTTTATGGCTCAGAAACCAAGCAGCCTTTGCAAGACAGTTGCTCATCAACCGTTCTTTCTCAGCTGTTGGCGGAGTATTTGGAAGGGTATCGGTTTATGAACTCTAATAAATTATATAACACAATCGCTCTTACAATCGTTCTTTTCACAACAAGTGCTTGTTCGATAAAGTCGCAAAACTCTTCACGTGGTGCAACTTCTACAACCGGAGTGACCCCTCCAGTGACTCCTCCCAATCCCACAACAAGACGTTGTCGGATTCCGGTTCAATATGCAAATGAGACGACTCACCTTGCAGCTCTAGAAGCCTTAGCTCAAGCGAAGGTTCGAAAAAAAGAAACGCCCACAACACTGTGTGTGGCTGCAAAAACTTCTCCTTTAAAAAGCTTTGATGCTAGCTTAAGGATTGAATACGAAGATAATATCGGGTTTCGATGGGTAACGTTAAGATCTCCTGACTTGGTTTACAGCAGCCAAGAAAACAATAACTTTCGTCTTATTTACTTAGACCAATATGGATATGTTGAACTCAAGGCAACGGAGAATACTTCTGGTGTTCTCAATGGAACAATTCGAATAGCAAACATCTCACCCTACAATTCTTATTTAAACGATATTCAAGCTTTTTTGGATCTTATTAAAACAACCTGTAACACCACTCCCGCAAAATGCTTAAATCCTATTTTCAATGTCAATCCAATTGAGGCTCCTCCAACAGAAGCACAAATTATTCAGCGAGCAGAAGAAGCTTTTGCGGGTCAGCATGGAGCGCAGCCTTTTACTTTGGGAACGGTGCAGTTTAACTCTTCTGCGATTGAATCAACTTTGTTCTAAGAAGTATTATTGCTAAGCTTTGTAAAAATGACAAAGCTTGTTCTTTCGATGTTATCTTCAAGAGCTTTGATGGCCTTATTCGCAGAAGATAACAGCCTTTGTGAATATACTCTTTGGGAGCAGCAAGAGGGCAAAGAACTGTCGGATGAGTTGCCTTTGCAGCTTTCTAATTTGTTTAAAAAGACGAGTTCTGAATTAAAATTATTATCAAAGGTTTATGTTTTTCAGGGACCAGGATCTTTTACGGGTCTTCGCGTATCTGCCTCTTTTGCAAAGGGATTGAGCACAGCTCTTGATATTCCGATGATTGGGATTCCCTCGTTTAGACTTTATGGAGAACCTTTTGCCATTTCTCTAAGAGCTGCTAAAGCTAAATCTTTAAGCTTAGAGGAATGCATTGATCGAGCTTATAAATTTTTAGAGATTAAAAATGACAAAGAATCAGAAGTTGTTTTGCGTCCCAAAACAAAGATTATAAAAGGACTTAAAGATTGTCCTCTTTGGCCAGAAATAAGTGACATTGAAAAAGCCATGAAACACTCAAATGATTTGAGTTCATTTGAAATGAATTATGGCTTTGATCCTTCTTTTGTTGAAAGCACCTAGGTCTTAAACAGGAATATTGGTTTTTCTTCCAAATCCTAAAAGAACAGCAAAAACAATAAACATTAAAGTTGAAAGAAGTAAGTATCCTTGAACTTGTTTGAGGCTATTGGCTGTGAGATCAAGTTTTGCCGATTTTACTTCTTTAGGGCGAATGCCTATGAGGTCTGTGTCTTTAACCAGGTAGCTAAAAGAATTCATCAGAAAGTCCATATTTCCAAATTGTCCAATGAGCCCATTGGAAGCAAGCATTTGATTTCCGATGAGAAGGATTCCCGTTTCTTTTGATTCTTGTTTTTCTGTAGCTTCTTTATCTGATTTTGTTTTTTCTTTAGTGTCGGCAGTTTTCACAGGTTGAGTGATTTCTACAATAAGAGGAAGCGAGTTTGCTTTACTAAGCGAGGAGCGTGCCACGCTCCCTCCCTTGAGGGATTTTAGATCGCCTATCTTTTGAAGTGTTCCTGCTTCCGTTGTGGCAATTGCACGAGCCGTTACATTTGGGGGTGCTGCTTTTGGAACAACGATTGAACGAGCCAGAAGCATGAAAAGGGGTGAGTTGAAGTTTCGAGTAATATCACTTTCAGGCGAAAAACTTTTTGTGTAAACGCCTGGAGCACCCTGCACACGCTCATCAATCAAAACGTTATTTTCGAGTCTTACTCCATAAGCTTCAATGATGGAATTCCATGCTGCAGGAGTTTCCAGTCCCCAGAAAGCAAAGAGTTTGCCTCCTTGTGCAAGGTATTCTTTTAAAAGCTTTACTTCATTTTCTGAAGGAGCTGAACGCGGACCGACACTCGCAATTAATTCACAGTCAGAGGGAACAGTTTTTTCAGTGGCGAGAGTGAGCTCTTTGGTTTGATAAGAGGCACTTTCAAGAGCTTCTTTAAGCTGAGAAATACTCATGGCTTGTTCGCCCCCTTCGCGTCCGCTCGCCTTAATTTCTCCATGTCCATCAAGAAAGCAGAGGGTTTTTTTACGTCCTTTAATAGCTTGTACGATGGCATTCGTGATTTGTTCTTCTGCTCTTCCGGTACTGAAGTTATCAACTCGGCTTTCTCGACCAGAGCTTGCTCTTGCAATGATGACATCTTTTCGAGTTATTTTTGCTTGAATAGCTTCGACTCTCTCCGCATTGGGATT
>JBILWH010000239.1:0-3003 GCA_044370015.1 Bdellovibrionota bacterium
GCTTAAATCAGGAATTTGTGATTCTTTTGCAAGTAATTCATAAGTAGCAAGCAAGGGAAGGCTTTTTTGAACACCTTCCTTGTGAGCTAACTTGTAAGTTTTGTGAGAGGGAAAAAGCTCAAGAGGAAAGTCAAAATAATCCTCGCCCAAACTTTCTTGCGACCCACTTACCCACAATCCTTTTTTGCGAAGCTTCTTCCAAGTCTCAAGACCGGCCGTCCATAAAATATCTTTTTCTTGAATTTTCCAATCACTGGGCAAAGATTCTGATTTGGAAACATACAAAAAAAGTCCTGAAGAACTGTGAGGCTTTTCAACTTTTAAAACTTTTCGATCAAAAATATTTAATTGAGAAGCATCAAAAATTTCTGA
This sequence comes from Bdellovibrionota bacterium, assembly GCA_044370015.1. Classification (GTDB taxonomy): domain Bacteria; phylum Bdellovibrionota; class UBA2428; order UBA2428; family UBA2428; genus CANIGN01. The sequence continues at coordinate 373 of JBILWH010000239.1, forward strand.
AGCATTTAATGAAGGTGCTTTTCTGTGACTTTCCCAAAGAAATGAATTCAGCTTTTCTCCACCAGGCGTGAGTCCACATTCAACCTTAAGCACGCCACGTTCATTGGTTTTTTGATAAATCCCAAGTTTTAAGTGACAACCTCCACCAAAATCCTTCAAGCGTTCTCTCTCGGCAATCACATCCGCAAAACTTTGCGTGCATTTAATTTTTGAAAGAAGCTCTTTGAGGTCTGCTCTGTCTTTTCTGATTTCAATAGCTAAGGCACCTTGTGCAGGGGCAGGGGGGTTGGCCACAACAGGAACCACCACAATTTGAGAAAGATCTAAGACTTTTTGAAAAACTTCTTTGGATTCTTCGTTGCCGTGAGTGAGAAGTCTTTTTACTGCAGCCAAAGCCAAGACGATCGCGTCTTCATCGGAGTTCAAAAACTTTTTGATTCGTGTGGGCAAGTTTCCACGAATAGGAATAAACTTTAATTCACATTCTTGAAAAACATACTCTTTTAAAAATCCACCCAAATTAAATTCACGCCGGGGTGAGGAGCTTAGTAAAGTAATAAGAGATTTTTGCAAGGAAGTTTTTTTTACAAAAACAATGTCACGAGGATCTTCTCTTTCAAGAGTTGCAACGATTTCAGTCTGGGCATTTGCAAGTGTGGGGAGGTCTTTCCAAGAATGCACCAGTAAATCCACTTTTCCTTGAATCAAATCTTCGGTGAGATCTTTTGTAAACAAGCCCTTAGATTCGGCATCAACCAACGAAATGGTTAAATTCAGATCGACACCCACATCTTTGAAAACAAAGCTCGTCTCAAGGTTAGGATTAACTTTTTTAAGAGCCTCTGCTACCAACCGTGATTGAATTTGAGCAAGATCACTTTTTCGCGACCCGATCCGAATCTTCATGGTCAGGTATATTAGCACTCACTTCTTCACTCGGCATTGTTAAAAGTGAGGCTAAAACAGGCATTTCTTTCTCATAAAGCCTTCGATACATCACATAGTTTCGCAAAAGCTTTTTCACATAGTCACGCGTTTCTTTGTAGGTGATCCGCTCGATGAAAGCCAAGGGAGAGGCTGACCCATATTGCTTCATCCACAATTTAACAGGCGGGATTCCCGCGTTGTAGGCTGCAAAGGAGCAGATATAACTTTTATCGAATTTTTTTAAAAGCCGAGAAATATTACTTGTTCCAAACTCGATAGCGGTTTCAGGGTCAAACAAATCCTCTGTTTGAAAAGAATCCCTGCCCAAAATTTTAGCCTCTTTTTGAGCCGTCACAGGTAGCAACTGCATTAATCCCAAAGCATCCACGCTTGATCGAGCGCGCGGATTAAAAGCGCTTTCTTGGCGAATGATACTACTCACAACCCATGGATCGATTCCAACTTTTGAACTTTGTTTACGAATATCTTCTTCAAAAACTCGTGGAAAAACAAAACCCCAGTCTTCGGAACTAAAATCTTCAGAATTTTTAGTAAGGTATCCTGCAATCAAATTCATTCCACTGCGCTTATCGTTTAACTCAACAAAAATTCGAGCTAAATCTCTAACCTTTTCAAACTTTTCTCCGCTTGAGAAAAATCCATTTGATGATTTTCCATTTGAAAGCTCTTTTAAAACGGCAATTCCTCGGTCATCTTCAAAAACCTTACCCAAAACAATGGCCGCAGCCATTTGAGAAACAGATTCGTTTGAAGGATAGCCCTCAGTATCCAGGTAATCTCCTTCGCTAAAAGCTGATGAGGATTTAAGGTTTTTAATTTCCCAATTTTCAGGAAACTTACCCGTCATTTCACGGAGCATATATGCCGACATCAAGCCATAAAAGCTATAAGGATCATCTTCAAAGTTTTTACTAAAAACTTTAATTGCCTCTTTTTCTTTTTTTAATTTCACAAGAGACTGAGCTTGCCAAAAACTGATCTTCAATGAAGATTCATCAAGGCTTTTGAAAGTTGACGTATTCCGCTCAATAAAACTCAAACTTTCTGAGACTTGCTTTAAGGAACCCTCATAAAGCTTGAAAAATATTCTCCAGCCTAACTCAAGTTTTTGATCATCACGAAGGTCCATCTTGAAGGCCTTCTTTAAACCCTCCAAATCTTTTTCTTCATTCATTCGAGCCTTTACGTAAGCGACTTTTGATAAAACAGAATAAATAGATTTTTCTTTTGAAGCTTCAATCTTATTGAGCAAATCCACCGCTGCCTTATTTTCTTCTAGAGTCCAGAACTGCACAGCTAGTTGATAAAGACGTTCAAAGTGCTTGGGTATTTCGCTCTTATCTTCGGGATCCGTAAAGAACTTGAATCTGTCGTTATATTTCTGAATGAGTTTTGCAATTCGATGCCGCTCATCAAGAATTTTCATGAGTTTTATATGAACCTGCAGAGCTTCCCACACCTCATCACGATTTGTTAAAAGTTTGGAATTTTCCTTGAGCAAAGATTCCATCATCTGATCCGCACTTCGTGTGCTCAAAGAGGCACTCAAAGCTTGCACACGCCACAAATACTCCTGCCAAGAAAGTTGATTTAAACTCCAAGAATCAAGCATTTTACCAAGGCCCAATTCAGTTATTAAATTTTTTATTTCTATATTTCGCTTTGCCTCAGGACTAATCACCC
>JBILWH010000026.1:0-9655 GCA_044370015.1 Bdellovibrionota bacterium
GAACGGAGTGAAAGACAAAATCTGAATGCGTGGGAAGAGCATCTTCAAAGGGGCCAAATGAACTCAGACGATCATTTAGGAAATCGTTTAGCCATAAACGAGCTCCTTCGCGATCTACGGGAAGCCAGAAGTTCTTGCTGTCACCTGGATGTGAGGAAAATTCATTTTCAACAAGGTTCGAAACTTCAAGGATTTCTTTTTTGAGTTTAGGGATTTTTAATTCGGGGGGGTGAATGCTGGGGGGAAGGGCTTTTCTGTTGTCTTTATCAAAGCTCCATTGACCTCCTGTGGGTTTGTTATTTTTGTCGACCAGAATTTTAAGCCTTTTACGTTGGAGTTCGTAAAAGTTTTTCATAAAAGGGCGTTTGTGTTGGGAGATGCTGTCTTTAAAAAGTTGCCTTGAAGTGAGAAACATCGGGCTTTGCCAAGTTTCGTGTTTGATTTTTAACTCTGCAGTGAGTGTGTTTATTCTTTTTTCAAAAAACTTATCTTCTATTTCAAAACTAAAAAGAACGTCTGATTTTTGTTTTTTTAAAAAAGCTTTGAGAGATTCTTCGTAACTTTTAAAAACTGTACTGTTAAGTTTTTCGTAATGGACGGAGAAACCTTTTTTTTCGAGTTCCTTTGCGTAAGACCGCATGGCACTTAAAAAGAAAATAATTTTATGTTTGTGAAATTTATAATACTGGCAAAGCTCAATATCTTCTCTCATGAAAAGAGTGGTTGTTTTTTTATTAATTTTGGAAAGATGATGAGTGGGTTCAAAGAGTTGGTTGCCAAGTATTAAAAGAGTATTCATGTGAGTTTCATTTCTGCAAAATTCTTCCACAATCCGATATTTTTTTCAGAAAGATTATTGATGACAAAGTCAGACGCCATTGATCCCACAGAAATCATCGATTCTAGGTCTTTGAGTCTTGTTATGTTGATGGTGGAGTTTTCGTTTTCGATTGATTTTTTGAGTTCTTTAAAGTTTTTCTCAGCTTTCTTTATAAGTGCGGCTTCTCTTGTTTCAAGCACGTGTCGTATCACGCCAAGAACATTTGGGTTTGCTGTGTAGGTTTTGGTTTTAGCATCAAGTTTTTGTTCAAAAATGAGCTTATGCTTTAAGAGTTCTTTTAAAGCTGGGCTGACAAGTGCTTTGGAGACATTAAGAGAGCGGGTTAATTCCGCTCCGCTTAAAGGTTTTTGGCTTAAAAAAATCTGCGTCCAAATTTGCCCATGAATTCTTCGAAAACCCCAATATCTTATAAAATCTCCAATTGTTCGAGAGAGCTTTATTAAGTTTGTATTAATTTTAGAGCTACTTGTACCCCTCATAATGTTCATGGTAGTATGAACTATGAAAGGGATCAAGGACTTAAAAATTTATGATTAAATACCCAATAGACTTTCACTCAAAAACCGTTGCTCGTGATGGAACTTCTGGCACATGGAGTACGGAATCGGGAGCTCATATAAGTCACTGCTCGGTGCCTGTAGAATTTTTGGGCTCAGGTGGAGCTCTTAGTCCTGAAGACCTTTTTAACCATGCACTAACAAATTGTTTTGTCGCAACATTTAAGGTTTATGCGGAAAATTCAAAATTAAATTTTGCTTCTGTCGCTGTTCAGTCAAGACTTGTGGTGGATTTAGATGAACATAAGAAACCAGTTATGAAATCCATTCATTTGGACGTTAAAATCTTTGATCCCACAAACGCTGACAGAGCTTTGTTGCTTGCAAAGAAAGCTTCAGAATCTGGTTTTATTTTAAACTCTGTTAAAACAGAAAAGCATTTCAATTTTCAAGTTTTAGCCGGTGGCTTAGAGGGAGAGGCAGAATAATGTCTGTTGTTATTGATTCCTCAAAATCCAAAGTGGTCGTTCTTACTGGAGGGACAGGTTTTATTGGATCCGCCCTCACTGTTGAACTACTTAAAAAAGGATATAAGGTTAGAATACTTACTCGAGATGCTTCTCGTTTTAAAAATTCGAAAGATTTCCCAGTTGAGTATTTTTCTTGGAATCCCCTTACAGAAGAAGCTCCTTTAAATGCTTTAGAAAATGTTTGGGGCGTGGTTCATCTTGCGGGTGAGGCAGTTGCAGGATCGCGTTGGTCGGCTCAGCGAAAAAAAGACATTCTTGAATCACGTTCTATCGGAACAAGAAATTTAGTGACTTCACTCTCTCGCTTACAAAACAAACCAAGTGTTTTCGTGGGAACATCTGCAATCGGGTATTTCGGCGATCGAAAAAACGAACACCTTGATGAGTTTTCCCAAGTAGGACGAGGTTTTTTACCAGATGTTTGCAAAATTTGGGAAGAAGAAACTCGCAAGGCGCCAAAAGATATAAGGCTTGCAATTATTCGTGTGGGTATTGTGCTGGGAACTGAGTCGGGGGCTTTAAAACAAATGCTTCCCATTTTTCGTTTAGGATTGGGAGGTCCTCTTGGAAACGGCTCTCAATGGATGAGTTGGATTCACGTTGAAGATCTTGTGCAAATGTATATTTTTGCTTTAGAGGGAAAAAATGTTGAGGGTGTTTTAAATGGTGTTGCTCCCGAAGCTGTTCAAAATAAAGAATTTACAAAAGCATTATCAAAGTCGCTTGGGCGACCAGCTTTTTTTGCTGCTCCTTCCATTGGAATCAAATTAGCTTTTGGAGAAATGTCTTCTATTATTCTTTCTTCTCAAAAGGTTTTCCCCAAAAAAGCCCTTGAGTTTGGTTTTCGTTTTAAATTTTCGAAAATTCAGGACGCTTTAAATGATCTTTTATCTCCAAAAAAAATGAAAGGTGCTTACACTTTGGAGGCTTATCAGTGGCTGCCGATTGGTAAAGATAAGGTTTTCCAATTCTTTTCTGATGCGCGCAATCTTGAAGCGATCACTCCTCGTTGGTTGAACTTTCGGATTGATAAAATGTCTGATTCTGAAATTAAAAAAAATACTTTGATTGATTACAGTCTCAAAGTCAGAGGAATTCCCATAAAGTGGAAAACTCTTATAGAAGAATGGCAACCAGAAAATTCTTTTGTCGATCGAATGTTAAAAGGGCCCTATAAAAACTGGCACCATACTCACACTTTTTTTGAAATGGAAGGGGGAACTCTCATATGCGACCGTGTGTATTATCGAATTCCCATGGGTGTTTTGGGAAATCTTGTGGGTCTTGTTTGGGTTGAATCAGATGTTGAAAAAATATTTGCTCACCGAAGAAGAGCCATAAGGGAAATTTTTAAGGTTTAAAGTATGCCTATCGAAGAACCTCCTTATTCAATCGAAAAACGTGCACCGTACTACGAGGTGCGGCGCTATGAGAATACAATCGTCGCTGAGACATTAGTGAGTGGAGATTTAGATGAAGCCAGTCGAAGTGGTTTTAAAGTTTTAGCAGATTATATTTTTGGAAAAAACGAGTCGCAGACAAAAATAGCAATGACGGCTCCTGTGAGCTTAAGCGGAAAAGGAGACAAGCAAGTTTTGCAATTCTCTATGCCACGATCTTTTTCTATGCAAAAGCTGCCGCGACCCCTTGATCAAAAAGTTCATCTTCGTGAAATCCCCTCTCGAAGAATCGCTGTTTATCGTTACTCAGGCTCTTGGTCACAGCAGCTCTTTGATGAAAAATTACAGTTTTTCCTCTCTGAACTAAATAAAGATTCTGTTTCCATTAAAGGCGAGCCAATTTTTGCCCGTTTTAATTCTCCTTTTTCACTTTGGTTTTTGCGCCGAAATGAAATTTGGATTCCGCTGGAAGATTCAAAACTACCGAGCAACCCATCCACCATCCACAGTAAGTGAGTGCCCTGTTACAAAACTTGCACCCGCGGAACTCAACCACAGAACCGCTGAGGCAATTTCTTGAGGAAGACCCATCCTTCCCATAGGCTCGCGAGCACATAGGTCAGCCTCAAGTTTTTTATCTCCATGTGTGTAGCGTTCAATCATTGAGGTGTGAATAACGCCTGGGCAAACCGAATTGATGCGAATGTTTTTTTGAGCGTATTCGAGTGCGGCAGTTTGCGTGAGCCCAATGATTCCGTGTTTACTGGCCACATAAGCAGCACTTCCCTGAAAGCCTACAAGCCCTGCGATTGAAGAGCAATTGACGATCGACCCACTTCCTTGCCTAAGCATCTGAGCAATCTCGTACTTCATACAAAGCCAGGTACCTCTAAGGTTTGTGTTGATCACCTTGTCCCAGTCTTCGCTTGTACATTCGTGGGTAGAGGCCTGAGTGCCTTCGATTCCTGCGTTGTTGAAAGCGATATCCAGGCGACCATATTTTTTTATGATCTCACCCATAAGTTTTTGTACTTCGGGTTCATGAGAAATATCGCAACTTATAAAGGTGGCCTCTCCGGCGCCTTTATTTTGGGCTCTTTTTTGAATAAAGGCAGCGCTTTCTTCTCCTTTTTTGATGTTTGTATCGGAGACAATGACTTTTGCCCCTTTTTCGGCAAATTCGAGAGCCGTGGCTTGGCCGATACCCGCGGCAGCTCCCGTCACGAGAACTATTTGTTGATCAAAGGAATGGTTGGAGTTTGAGGAGTTTTTCATAAAACGCCCCTCCTTTTGTTTGTGCAAAACAGAAGTACGTTTAGGTTGGTGGAATAAAAATAGATTAAAGAGCTGCGTTTTTGTTAATCGCTAGCAACTCGATATCAAACTTAAGCTTTGAGTTAGGAGGAATGGCTCCGCCTGCTCCTGTTTTGCCGTAAGCGAGATCGGAATCAATGATAAGTCGGCGTACTTCTCCAACCTTCATCCCCTCAACGCCTAAGTCCCAACCTTTAATAACGTTGCCACCCCCAACTGAAAATTCGAAGGGTTGGCCGTGATCCTTGGAAGAATCAAACTTTTTGCCGTTCATAAGCCAGCCTGTGTAGTGAACCTTGGCTGTCTCGCCTTTTTTAACTTCAACACCTCTCCCCTTTTTGAGAATAGAGATCTTTAAGCCCTTAATGGGGGCAGAAAAAGCAATCGGAAGAGCAAACGTGAGGGCTAGGGCAAGAAAAAGGCTTCTTTTGACAAAAATGTTCATAAAAAAAGTTTGGATCTAGGGAGCGCCCTTTGCAAGGGCTTCTAAAAATTTAAACCCCTTCATTTTTTAGCTCTGTATAGCTTGATCGAACGTTTTAGCTAGTTTACGTTATGACGCGATGGTGCAATCTCTTGGCATACGTTGGTGTTCTATTCGTAACTTTTTCATTTTGTTTTTTGCAATTGGAAAACTAGCGGCTCAAGAAGCCATGACCGCAGATGAGTATGTGAATGGTCTGACGAAAGTCTTATTGGAGCAAGGAGCTCCTGCGGCTGATTTGTTCATGAGACAGTACGCAGAAGCGGGCCTTGATCTGACTCCTCTGCGAAAAGTTATTTTAGAAGCTAATCACGGTGAGAGACAAAAGGTTGAGGTAAATATTCATCCTCAAAATCAAGAAGTCATTGATTTTATGCAAAAGCAGTTCGAGCGTTCAAAAATAGACTTTGTGGAGCTTGTCCCTGTATATGATTCAACTCTTCCTGCCCCGGATAAGCCCTTTGTTGAAGATGCCGCTTCTTATGAGCGTTGGACGAAGTGTCGTATGGGTTTTATTTCTTTGATTAGCTTTGCAGTCGTCGTGGCAGCCACCACAGTGCCTGAATATTTGCAGGGTGGAGTGGCAGCGATTGATAACATGAGGCTTTTGACTTCAGTCATCCAAGGTTTTTTCGTTGTGGGAGTTGAAATCCTCACAAGTAAATTCAGTAGTGAATTAAATACGTACTTGTGGTCTCCCAAACGCTTTCAAGAAATTCGCGAAAATCAAGATAGTGGCAAGCGAATCAATCAAAGGCTTTTTGAGCTTTTTGAAGCAATGACTAAATTATTTTACCAAAGCCCACTGCAAAGTATTCCTGAAGTTGCAGGAATTGCAGGGCGTGGCGCAGCGGATGGACTGAGAGCTTTTAGTAAAGCCGCAAACTATCTTTTAATCGATTCAGTGAAACACAAAAGTATTGCTGAAGGTAAACCCTTCCTCACAGCAGGGTTTTATTACATCAACATGTTCAATTTTATGTATGCGACTTCTATCTTTGCAGTGGGATACGCAACATCGTATTTCACAGGAATTCCTTGGAAGACTTTTGGAGATATGGTGTTTCCTACCGCTGCGAGTACTTTGGGTTTCTACTTTGCTCTTGCGATGAACCAAAACTTGATTGGCCGCTTGCAAAGTTACGGACAAATTTCTGAATTCATGCGCTTACGAATTGAATTGATGAGTTTGTACTTGGCAAAGCCGGGTCGAATTATTGCAACGATTCCTGGGTTTCAAACTCTTGGAGTTTTGATGCAGTTTTTATCAGGTACTGTGGGAACAATTCCCTCTATATTTAAAATTACAGGTCTTGAGCGTTATGCTCGTAAGACAGGTGAAATTTACGAAAATAATGCAAAGTTGGCCGCTGAGGGCAAGCTTGTGACAAAGCCTGTTGTCTTTAAAGGTCCAGCTCAAGCTCCTACAGAGGGAAGCCTTGTTTCGCGTGCCGCAAGGGGATGTTTGTGGGCTCTCCGAGGCGGTCATCTTAACTTAGGCGCACGCTTAACTAAGTGACTTTATGTCTTTTCAATCCACCATTTATCTTAGGGATTTGTCTTTAATGGTGAATGTGGGATGTGGACTTGAAGAGCGTTCACAAAAGCAAGAACTACGGTTTAGTTTTGAAATTGCTTTTCCAAATCTTCCTCAGGCTTGTGAGAGTGATCGAATAGAAGATACAGTTTGCTATCATAAACTCTCTGATAAAATTACATTTGCTTGCAAGGATCGTGAGTATGCAACTCTCGAGAAAATTGCCAAAGTGATTTTTGAGTCAGTAAAAAATGATTTTCCTCAAAATGCTTCTTTAACTTTAACAGTTGAGAAAGTTCGACCTCCGATTGAAGGCCTTGCGGGAAGTGCCAGTTTTGAGTTGAAGTCTATCCCCAATGGCTAAGCTTGTTTCTAAGAATTCCGTTGAAGTTTATCTGGGTCTTGGTTCAAACGTTGGGGAGCGCGTTCAAAATATTGAAGCCGCACTTAAGGAACTCGATTTAGTTTTTTTGCCTCAATCCATGAAGCTTGCCTGTGTTTATGAAAATGCAGCTTTGCTTCCAGAAGGGGCTCCTACAGAATGGAACTTGCCTTTTCTCAATACGGTTGTTTCGGGGCAGACAAACTATAGCCCTGAAGCTTTGCTTCAAAAAATAAAAGAAATTGAAGTGAAAGTGGGAAGATCAAAAAAATATCTTAAGTGGTCACCGCGCGAGCTAGATATAGATATTTTGTTTTATGGAACTAAAAAAATTTCTCGAAAAAACATAAAAATTCCTCATCCAGAAATTTCAAAAAGGTCTTTCGTGCTGGATCCCTTAAGAGATCTAGCGCCATCTAAGAAAATTGCTACAAAAAAAACTCTTTTGGAGCTTTCTAGAAAGCATCCCTCTCGCTTACCGGTTTTGATGAAGATTTTGAATGTCACACCTGATTCTTTTTCAGGTGATGGGATATTAAAAACAAAAGAGGAAGTTACTAAAATTTTTCAAGCATGGCCCTCTTCATCTTTTCAAATTTTAGATTTGGGAGCGGAATCTACTCGTCCCGGGGCAAGTGAAGTGACTGCAGAAGAAGAATGGAAAAGGCTTGAGCACGTGCTTGCATCTATTGAGCCTTTTGTAAAAGATCGCTTTCTTAGGCCCAAAATTTCTGTAGATACAAGAAGAGCTATTGTAGCTGAAAGAGCTCTTCGTTGGGGCGTAGATATTATCAATGATGTGAGTGGATTGGCGGATCCTCAAATGGTGGGTGTTTTGAAAAAATATAAATGTGACTATGTCCTGATGCACAGTTTAATTGTTCCCGCGAACCCTCAATTGTATATTGATAAAAAATTAAACCCTACAAAAGAAGTTTTAAAGTTCTTTAAAACGAAACTAGCTTTTTTGAAAAGAAATCAAATCTCACCTGATCGAATTATCCTAGATCCAGGTATCGGATTTGGAAAAACCGCTGAGCAATCTTTTGAATTGATGAAGGATTTGGATGTGTTTCAAAAGCTTGGAAGTCGAGTGTTAGTAGGACACTCACGAAAATCTTTTTTAGCGACACTTTCAAAAGCAGAGGCAAAAGATCGAGATCCTCAAACCTTGGGAGTTTCTTTTTATTTACTAAAAAAAGGGGTGGATATTTTGCGAGTTCATAATACGGAACTACACGCAAAGGCTTTTGCTTCGTGGAATGCTTTGTCCTCGTAGAGGTTACTTTATGAAAAAAAAATCACTTCAAGTTGAGGTCTTCAAAACAAAACGCTTTCAGTTTAAGGAAAATCTTTTTGATTTTGTTTTTACCCAAATACCTCGGAAAGAGTTTAAAGAAGGATCTATCCTAGCTGTGACTTCTAAAATTGTAAGTCTTTCAGAGGGATGTCGGGTTTCTAAAGATACAATTTCCAAAGAGGCTCTTGTGCGAAAAGAATCGGATCATTACTTAGGAGAAATTGGGTACGGGAGTTATTTAACCATTAAGCACGGATTGATGATTCCCTCGGCGGGAATTGATGAGTCTAATTCAGAGGGCGATCAATATATTACATTTCCCAAAAATCCTTTTTTATCGGCCAAGAAACTCTGCGCTCAAATTAAGAAAAAATTTAAACTCAAAAACTTTGGTGTTTTAATGACTGATTCTCATACAACTCCTTTAAGAAGGGGTGTGACGGGTATTGCTCTTTCTTACTGGGGTTTTCAGGGTGTGGAGAGTTTTGTGGGAACAAAAGATCTCTACGGGCGAGCTCTAAAGATGACCCATGTGAATTTTGCGGATGCCTTGGCAAGTGCTGCTGTCTTGATGATGGGTGAGGCGAATGAGTCGTGTCCGCTTGCGATGCTTCGATGTTCTACAGTTAAATTTCAAGAAAAAAGTGATCGCTCAAAAATTCAAATACCTTTAGAGCAAGATCTTTATCGTCCGCTTATTGCTTCAAAGATTTAGCTATTCTGATCAAGGCCAAAAACTGTGTGTAGTGCCACAATTGAGCGATCAAGGTCTTTTTCTGAGATCACAACAGAGACTTTGATTTCGCTTGTTGTGATGAGCTGAATGGGCACGTCGATTTTTTCAAGCGCTTCAAACATTTTTGCCGCAACTCCTGAGTGAGTTTTCATCCCCACACCAACGATAGAAAGCTTTGCGGCCTTTTCAAGAACGACACTTGGGCTGTAGTTTTTAAGAATCTCTAATGTGCGATTCATCTCGCTGCGAGGACAGCTCAAGTTAAAAGTGCAGAATCCATTGCTGTTCGCAGATCGAAGAATAATGTCGATGTTGATATGAGCATCTGCGAGGGGTTTTAAAATACGCGCAGGAAATTGAGCGTCGATTTCTTTGACGGTCATTTTGATGAGACATTCGGAAAGTGAACTAGTGATTGATGAGACAACGGGAGCTTCGATCATATTTTCTTCTCCAATAATATAGGTGCCCTTTTTTTCGGGCTCAAAAGTAGAGCAAACTCTTAGGGGAACTTTGTACTTTGCAGCGATTTCTACACTTCTCATATGCAGAACTTTTGCACCAAGGCTTGCGAGTTCCATCATTTCTGAAAAGCTAATTTCATCAATGGGTTTTGCTTTTTTCACAATTCGGG
>JBILWH010000281.1:0-2994 GCA_044370015.1 Bdellovibrionota bacterium
ACCCGGCTGCTCGACCGTCGCCTGCCGCAGACGCTGCCAGCCATTGGCGGTCGTGTTGCGGGTCCAGGTCATGTTCGTCACCATCGGCGGCGTGCCGGAACTCGCGTCGTATGCTGAGTCGGCGTCGACCGTCGTCTGGCTCAGGTTGCCCCACCCGTCATACGCGAAGACCTCATCGTTCAGCGTCGCGCTCGTGCTCGACAGCGAACGGGCCCGGGACAGACGGCCCATGCCGTCATAACTCGTCTCGATCGACTTGACCGTCGTGTCAAAGCCCGACGCGAACGTGTGCACCTCCCGCAGCACCACACGCCCGGCGGTGCTGTACGTCGTGTCGATGCGGTTGCCCGCTGGGTCCGTCGACCGGATCACCTCGCCCAGCGCGTTGTAGCTCTGCTTGGAGGTGCGGTCGGCCGCAGACTGGCCCGAGGACTGGGCGGGGTTGATCGTCTCTCGCAGCAGGTGCCCCGTCGCGATCGCGTTGCCGTCGGTGTCGCCCACACATCGCCGATTCGTCGGGCCGCTGCGACCAACTTGAGCGCTTGCGCTCGGGCGCTGGATCAACACAGTACCCACTCCTTGATCGCGAGTCCAGCAGCACCGACTCCACGCCACAGCCCGTGGAAGGACTATATCTCGTAGCCACAGCCTTGGCACTGCTGCTGCGCAGCCATGACACCACGAACGGGACCACGTGGCTCATCCGTCACTCTGCTCGAACAAACTCAGCACGTCCGTCACGCACACCGGAGAGCAGGTCGGCTGCCGAGAACGTCAGTTCTCCGTGGTACGCTCGAGAACGGGGAACACCGAACGCATACACGCGGATCGAGTATCGGATAGACAGTTGCTCCAATGAGAAGCCTGACACTCGCTCAAGAGCCGAAGTTGGCGACTCGCGGCGTGGACCGAGAAGCCCCGGTTGCGCGTCATCCCGCGGTCGCGATCGGCTCCAACTCAGCGCTTGGCCTATCGTCGGAACCCGCTCCCCCGGCATGAGCCGCCCGCGCGGGAGGACGACATCAGATGGTGGCATGATCAGTTCCGTCGGACCCGCTGGTGTAATGAGTTCAACGTAGCGTACGCCGATCACGAGGCCGAGACTGCCGCTCGGGTACACCGCTCGGATTCCGTCGACGAAGGTCAGGACGATGCTTGAGCTGAGAAGTCGTTCGTAGATCGCCGCGTCGCCAGTCTCGGACGATTGTCCAGGCTCGAAGAAGATTCGGCGGACTCGCATCGCAAGAATCTTTGTTGCAAGCTCGTCGGGAACGGAGCCATAGGCGATGGCCTGAAACAACAGGCCATCGGCAACATCCGACAGCGGCTGCTTAAGCGCAGCGTGGGCAAGACCCCGAGCAATCGCCTCATCGGCGACAATGTCCAATCGAAAACCTCTATTCTCAGGGCCGAACTCGAGCGGACTCGTCAGCGTTGTAAACCAGACATCTGGTTGCCTTTCTACCATCAACTCGATTCGGCTCATGAAGCGCATTACATCAAGCCGAGTCACGAAGAGCAAGTGATCGAACGCACGCGACTGGCGAAGCCATTCCGGGCCGATACCTACGACGCCACCGAGACCGAATATGGCTGCGGCGACCAGCAGCAATACACTGCGGAACACAAGCCGGCGACGAAGTGCTCGAACGTGGACGACACTCTGCACCGCACCGCACTCCGAACAACTCGACACCGCGATCGCCGGGTCAAGTCGGTATGAGCACGCGTAGCAACGATTAAGGTTGCAGGTCCGTCGAAAGCACACAGCGAGCCGGCAGACAAGAAAAAGCAGAGCACCCGCACCCACTAGAAGCGCGACGCCAAGCGACTCTAGTGAAAACTGGGTGCTCGCGAAGATAATCACGGTAATCCCGATACACATGTGCAAGACTCACCGAAACAAGTTGAGTCCATCAGATAGTGTTTAAAGCTCTATCTCTTGGGTTCGCACTTCCAAATAGCTCCGGGATGGGCTATTGGGTCAGTGTCTAAGGACAAGCCTTCGCCCGGCTCGAAGCCCCAACTAACTCCGGCGCTAAACGTTGCAGCACCACCAGACACACCATTAACAAACACCCGTGCTCCAAGCCGCTCCGCCCACGTCGCCCGCGAAACGGTATTTGCGTGGAGCTCGAGTTCGATGAGCGACGACTTCACCTCATGCCCTTGTATCATCTTCCCGGTGAATCCGGTCTGAATTGCTGGGGCAGGGGCCTCCTTTACCGGACAAGAGTCTGTATCCTGAATCGTCCACGTTCGACTGCCCCTTTCGGGCGGTCTCCGGAATTTTACCTTTGGAACACAATCTGTGCTATCCATTCTGGGCTGCTCACACTCAATCGCCCAGGAGCACTCGTGAGCGTGCGCTTCTCTAGTCACAACGTCGGGCGTTCCAAGAGCCCCCCCCGCGACGCCTCGCACTGTTTTGCAAAGACGAGAGTTAATGGTAGCATCAATTTGACCGTCCGAATACGTGGTGACAATCGTTGTATCCATCTCCATCTGCCCACGATACAGTACGATTCTACCCGGCACTGTGTCCTTGATATCAGCGAACCCAGTGCTTTGCAGTGGCCACTTTGTCGTACGAACACGATGCTTATGCGGGGTCAACAGTTTCGGCTTGCCGCACCCTTCAGCTGCCGGGCGAAGCCTCTCCAGATGTGCTTCAAGGATTATGATGCAGGCGCGCCGAGCTAGGTCCAGCGGATCGATCCATCGAAAATCGATTCTATCAAGAACCGCCTCCCTGTCCACGCTCGCACTGGCGAACATCCGGTTCCCCACGCTCGCGGCCGAGGCGCGGGCGGTGGGCATGGAGCCGGGGGTCTGGCTGCCGACCAGGCCGATGTCGGTCGCGTTGTTGGAGCCGTCCAGGTTCAGGTCCAGCCGCGCGTCGTACGCGCCGAAGTTGTTCTCCCACCAGTACGCCTGCTGCCAGTCCTCATCGTTGGCCCCGAGTTCCACCTTGCCGTCGCCGTTGACATCGCC
>JBILWH010000027.1:0-9614 GCA_044370015.1 Bdellovibrionota bacterium
GACCTTTGAAAAAAGAGTTATTACTCATTCTAAAATCCCCCCCGTGTTTTTGATCGTAACATGCTTCTTTTCTGAGATTGTTTTGCGGAACTGCCAATCTTTTGTTGGGGCCTCGCAAAATATCTTCATACTCAATTTCGGAAAGTATTTTTTGAATATATTTCTCAGGAAAATCACAAACATCGATCATCCCGGTACTCTTCATAAGCATGGCACGCCCAATAACTTGCTCCAATTCTCTGACGTTTCCGGGCCACTCATAGCCTGCAAGAGCACGCAAAGCGCGGCGAGAAACGCCACTGACTTTGCGGTTTTTTTCGATATTAAATTTATGAACAAAGTGGTTCACAAGAATTTCGATATCTTCCTTGCGCATACGAAGAGGTGGCACTTCAATCACTCCCGTTCCAATCTTTTCGTAAGGCAACTCACGATCTTCTGCGATGTTTTGAACTTCAAGCACAAACTTTCTTGTAGGCGTAATGTTTTCTTCAGAAGTGATGTAATTCAAGATGAATTCTTCATGCTCTACTTGAAGTTTATCGAAGTTTCTTAAAACAAGAATCCCTTCAACGTGAGTCTCAATGTGTTGAGTAACGGAAAGCTCTGTCTCCGTACAATCAACAACTTTGAGCTCTAGGCTTGAGTGAGTTGAAAGTGTGTGGATTCTTTTGATGATGAGTTCTTTGCCCACACCTTCTTCGCCTGTGATCAAAAGCGGCTTTTCGTTAGGCGCAAGCTTTTCGATTTGCTCGAGGAGTTTTTTCATCCTCAGATTTCGAGTAGAGGTGATGGGATCGCTTTTGTTTTCGCTTGTTGTGTCTTCTGGGCTGCGACCGGTGACTGATTTTGTAAGTTCCATCCAAGCTTCTGAGTTAAGAGGTTGAATCCATTCCCAGCTGTCTTTTAATGCAACAAGAGATTTTTGAGTCCAATGAGTATCTTTGCTCAGCACAATGTGCGTTACTTTAGGGCAAAGAAGTGTCATTCGAGCCAATTGTTCCACGAGACGAGATGGACTCAAATCAAGTGGTGCGAAAATTAAAGTTTTAATTGGAAAATTTTGAATCGCTTCAATTCGAACTGTTTCTTTATTTTTAAGAGGCTCTCCTAAAAATTGAAAAAACTGGCTCAGCATTCCCATTTGATCTGAGTTTGGAATCGCAAAATAAAAAGGCGTTCCACTTTGATCGCACATCCTTTTAAGAGCGATGAGTTTTTTGATGCTTTCAACAATTTCAAACTCTGAATGATGTAGATGAGTCTTGCTCTCATCTGTTTGTGTGTGAATGATTTGAGACCTGCGCCCCCAAATATCACACAATGTCCTGAAACCCGATTGGATTCCAATGACAATACCTACGTGTCCACGTGCCATACTACCTCCCCCTGAGACTGGCTAGGAACTTACAAAGCTGTAATGCAATGAAACGTCCTTGCGAACGCTTCTGAAGATCCCCCCACATATTATTAAAAGCGGCGAATCAAAAATCGTCAATCCGTTAAAAACTTAAATTGTATTTTTGTAGAACTCTAAGCTTTTTTCACTAAACTTGTTGCTGCAATTTTAAAGAGTTAATCTAAAGTTCATGTCGAAATCGAAAAGATTCAAGCAAAAAGCGCCGACCATTCATCAATTAAAGCCAGAGGATTTTAAGTTTTTGCGAGGAGAAGACAATCGTACTCGTGAAACGTGGAGAGTCTTGCGTATTCAAAGTGAATTTATCAAGGGCTTAGATCGTTTGTATGGAATTACAAAAGGGGTTTCTATTTTTGGAAGTGCACGAGTTAAAGAAGGCTCGCCATTTTACGAATTGGCACGTAAGTGTGCTCGTGAGATTGGAAAAAAAGGTTTTGCTATCATCACAGGTGGGGGGCCGGGAATCATGGAAGCGGCTAATAAGGGAGCGCGCGAGGTAAAAGCTTTAAGTGTAGGACTTAACATACAACTTCCTTTTGAAACTCATTTAAATCCCTATTTAGATATATCTGAAAACTTTAACTTCTTTTTTGTGAGAAAGGTGATGCTTGTTAAATACTCACAAGCATATGTGATTTTGCCTGGTGGCTTTGGAACCCTTGATGAAATGTTCGAAGCTCTCACTTTGATTCAAACAAAAAAAATTGCAGATTTCCCAGTTATTTTGGTGGGAAAAAAGTATTGGGCCCCTTTGTATGACTTTATTCAATCGCATCTTGTTCAAAATGGAATGATCAACATGGGTGATCTTGATGACTTACACCTTGTGGATAGTCCTGTTGAAGCAGCACAGATTGCAGAAAAAGCTTGGAAAAAGCATGTGAAGAGACTCAAAGAAGAAATGGTTGAGTCCGTTCACATTTAATTTTTAGAATGCAAAAAATTATTTAATCGCAAATTTCTTTTTACGAAGCTCTCTTTTTTCTGCAGATTCAACGCAGTAGCGTGTCCAAGGTTGCGCCTCGAGGCGAGCTTCGTCGATAGGTTCTTCGGAGTCTTCGCAAATTCCGTAAGATCCGCTTTCTATTTTTGCAAGGGCTCGATCAATCTCCATCATGAGTTGACGATCTCTTTCTTGAACTTCAAGAGAGATGCCTTGTTGTACGATGGCTGCTGCGTGATCGTTTTCGTCAACGAGATCATCTTGGCTAATTTTGAAAGCATCTGATCCGCGATTCATAGAGCGATTCATAACTCGCGCGCGATGCTCCATCAGTAACTTTTTAAATTTTTCTAACTTTGCCCTCTCCATAAGTCCTCCCCGACTGTTATCTGATAGATTACCTATTTCTAAGCAGAGGGGGAATGTTTAATTGTTTTTAAGGGCGACAGAAATTTGTCAAAACCCGTTCAAAGTCTGAAGAAAGAATTTGTAAGCAAGATATGTCCTGCTTACGGCTCTGTCTTTTTTTGGTTTGAATAAGTTATTTACTTGAATAAGTTATTTTATTGTACGAGTCGTTCCGCTCGTTGTTCGAGATGTCCCACTTGTTGATAAGTCAGGATATGCAGAGGTTGCTGTAGTCCCACCTGTTGTTGTACTGGTTGAGGTTGTCGTGGTTGCAGTTGTGCTACCTGTAACAGTGCCAGTGCCGCCTGTGGTGATATCTCTGCCTCCAGTAGCACCTGTCGTATCGGCAGGATAAGTAAGCCCTCCGGTAGTACCAGTGCCGCCTGTGGTAATATCTCTACCTGTCGAAGTTGTTGTGAGTACGGGATAGGTCGTGCCGCCTGTTCCACCTGTTGTGGTTGTTGTTGGAGGAGTGGGGGGCGTAGGAGGTGGGTTACCTCTGCTTTTCTTTTTTCTCTTAAAAAGCAAAAAGAACACCAAGGCTCCAGCAGCAAGTCCCCAAAAAATAGCAGGCCAAATAGATTTCTTTTTTTCGGGAGCTTGAGAGGCATGCTTTTGTGCAGGAGCTACAAATCCTGCGACAGGTGCTGCAGCATCTTTTTGAGCTTTATCGCAATCCTCGGCTTGCTTGTTATAAAGGTTATGAATCTTATCGTGTATCTTTGTATCTTTGCTGCTGTCTTCTTTGGATTTTTTCAGGATCCATTGAGAAAGATCTACTGCTTGCATAACGAGTTGTTTACAGCATTGTTTTTTGTCTTTGATGGATTCATCGGCCATACGAGTAAAAACTGTTTTGAGTTCATCTTCTTTGGGCCCGTTACTCGACGCTTTTCCTACGTTAAATACATTGGGTTTAATAATGTTTCCCTCACTGACAGTCCATGCAGCAGCTTGTTGAGCGGCTTTTGTGGTATCTAAAGAATTATTTGCAACTAGGCCGTTGGTTCGAGCAGCTCCTAAAAGCATAAAGACTTGCTGCCAGCATTTAGGGTTATTATAATTTATATTACTAGTTGGTTGGTCGCAGCGAGGGCCAGGGTCATTGGGTTGACCATAAGCTATATGTTGAAGCATTTTTTTGTCAGAACAATTCGTTACTTTTGGGGCTGTATCTCCTTTTTTAGTCTCTCTAGTTGGCTCATCGCTTTCGAGTTCGTCTTTTATGTGTGAAGGTTCTTTGGTCGCAGGTTTTTTAGGTGCAGCCGCTGGCTTTGGAGCAGGTTTAGCAGCAGCAGGTTTAGCAGCAGCGGGAGCAGTTGTGGACACACCTTCATCTGTCTCCGCGTGTGCGATTCGCGACAGAAGAGCCCAAGCTGGAAAAGAGAAAATAATTCCGTAAGAAAGAGTCCAAGAAAGTCCTTTTTTAAGAGATGAATGCATTTGAATTCCCCTGCGTAAATCATAACATAGGAGCTTTCAGATAGTTTTTTGACGCCGCTGAATTTTAAGAAAAAACTTTACAAAGTAAAACTATTTTTGTGGTGGTTTTGGAGATCTAATTAAATTGTTCGCTTTCATGTACTCCACTAAGCTTTGGGGTTTTGCTTGTTTTTCACTGGCCAATCTGCGTTTATTAGAGACTCCTCTGAGCTTTGTAGAGCTTGAGGGGATTGGTTGCAGTTTGGCAGCTGAAAGTGATTTTTGATTTTTCAGATTAGAAAGGGCTCTTGTTTTTTTAGGGTCGCTGCTTGCTCCACTCAGAACACCTGTCATCATTGTTCCATCTGCAGAGTTTCCTTGTCCGTTTACGCTTCCTCCGCTGCCGTCCATTCCACCCATAAACCCAGTACCTCCGCCTGAGCCTTTGCTTGATCCATCAACCAAGCTGCCACTTGCTGAATTTCCATTGTCAGCACCTTCGGGGCTGGAGCCGTTCATACTGTCTCCACTAGCACCACCAAGAGAGGTGCTGCCTGCAGAGCCACTGAGGGTTCTGCTCAAAGGAGCTGGGTCTGAATCTCCAATAGATGAGGGGTTTTGCGTACCTCCAAAAGAAGAAGAGGGAGTAATAGCTGCCACCGTCACTGCGTCCGTGGGGCGAGAGGTAGTTGAAGAATCTGTCACGGCGGGATTTCCAAGAGCACCGTTATTATTTGGAGTTGGTTTATCTACGATAACGATATTAGGGCCAGCCGATGAGCTTGATGAAGAGTTCATAACAAGATCTTTGAGCTTATCGTCTTCAACATTTTTGACTTCTGGATTATTACCGCCGCCACCACCGCCGCCTTTCTTTCCAAAAAGAAGAGAACCCGCTGCCAAACCAAGTCCGGCTCCAACCAAAGCAGGCTTCAGCCAACCAGCTGCTTTTGATACTTGATTTGCTTGAGCAGATACATTACCGGCAGCTAAAGAAAGTTCAGGGCAAAGTTTTGCTAGTTTTGTTGCATGGGTGACACAGTTAACTAAGCCGGCGCTATTACATGAAGTAGTACCTTTTTGGGCAATGGATCCACATGCATTGTAATCGGGTACGGCAAGAGCCGTACTACCAGAGGTTGCAATAGCTCCGGACCCAGTACCAGCTAAATTTCCGCTAGTAGCTTCACCTAGTGATTGAGTTATGGTTGCAGTACCCGCTACTCCTTTTTCTCGACCGAATGTACAATAATCGGTTGATTCTCTGACTGAGATTATACAAGTATTTGCGTATTGGGCTGCGGCACCAGCTAAGGGGTTAGGATTCGTTTTGTACTTATAATCGTATTCTTTAAAACATAATTCATATTCTTGAGAGTTACAGATTGCGTCTATTGCAAATAGTTTGTTTGCGAAAAAGAATCCAAGGATTAATATATTTAATAAAATTAAACTTTTAATACTCATAATTAATTATCTCATCGGTTGAAGCTTCGATTTGTTTAATTTGTGTTAAGAAGGCGTTTCCTTAGTCTTGATTAGGCCCATAATCTTGGGCATAACTGCCTTATTGGCGCTTATCTCCCGTTGGGGACGAGGGCGACTGAGAATTTATGGTCTGTTTGTTTTTAACGTCTTATTTTTGCGAGGTCTTTGCGTGGAGACCTTAATTATTGGCCGTGGTCGCGTGGCCACGCAACTCATTCATTATTTTGAAACTCGCAATCTTTCCTATTCCAATTGGTGCCGTTCTGCTTATAGTGTTCAAAAGCAAAATCACGAGAAACTCCTGTCCCTTTTTTCAAAAGCCACACGTGTGCTTTTGCCCATATCCGACAAGTCCATTAGTGAATTCATCGACCAGTACCAATCACATCTTGCGGGTAAATTGCTGATTCATTTTTCAGCAGCTCACAGAGACAATCGAGCACTTGGCTTTCATCCCCTTGGATCTTTTACGCTCGATCAAAAAGTTGATTTTTCAAAAGTTTATTTTCAAGGGATTCATCCCGAAAGTCTTTTTCGCGAAGCTCTGCCGATGTTTGCAAATCCCTACACTCAATTAAGTGAAAGCGACATGCAGCTTTATCACGCTCTTTGTGTGTATGGAGGAAATTTCTCTGCAATTTTGTGGAAAAACTTTTTTGAGAAAATGCAGCACATGGGGGTTCCGCGCGAAGCTTTGAATTCCTACGTGCAAAACATAACAGCAAATGTTCTGGCTAATCCTGAAAAAGCCGTGACGGGTCCTCTCGTGCGCGGAGATCAGGCAACGATTGAAAAAAATTTAAAAGCTCTTGAGCATGAGCCCAAGCTTCGTGCGATTTACGAAAGTTTTGTGAGTAACAGATGAAAATACAAGATTGGAAAAAAAATAACTCAATTGTCATGACCACTTGCTACGAGGCGTGGAGCGCACGCATCCTTGCAGACTCTGCGGTGGATGCGGTCCTTGTGGGCGACAGCGCTGCGATGGTGGTGCACGGACATAATTCCACTTTGCCAATTGATGTTGCAACGATGGCTCAGCACGTGTCGGCGGTGGCTCGTGGCTTGAATGGCAAAAAATTTATTGTGGGCGATATGCCTTTTATGAGTTTTCGAAAAGAACTATCGGATGTGATGACAAGTGTAGAAGCGTTGATGAAGGCAGGCGCGCATTCCATCAAATTGGAAGGAGCTCGTGGAAACGAAGCTCTAGTCAAACACATTGTTCAATCAGGAGTGCCCGTGATGGGTCACTTGGGACTGACTCCGCAAAGTGTACACGGGCTAGGAGGCTATCGAGTGCAAGGTCGTAGCAAAGAAGTTGCCGATCAATTAATCGAAGATGCTTTGATTTTGCAAGAGCAGGGATGTTTTGCGCTTGTGCTTGAGTGCGTGCCCTCGCAGCTTGCCCAACAAATTACAGAAAAACTTGCGATTCCTACCATTGGAATTGGAGCAGGTCCTCACTGCGACGGGCAGATCTTAGTGTTGCATGATTTGTTGGGGCTCAGCGGACAAAGTTACAAATTTGTTCGTCCCTTTGCTCAAGGCGAAGAGTGGATGAAGCAAGCTCTTAATGCATATGCCTCGTCTGTGAAATCCAAGGAGTTTCCATCTATCCAAGAAAGTTTTGAGTGAAAGTTTTGAGTGATGGGTTTAAATTATGGTTGTTTTAAAATCTGTTAAAGCTTTTCAAAAATATCGTGCTTTTCTCAAAAAAAATGCGTCCAAAAAAACTGCGTCCAAAAAAAATGTGGGTTTTGTTCCAACTATGGGAGCTTTGCACGAGGGGCATTTGCAGCTTGTTCGAAAAAGTCGCTCGCAGTGTGCTCATACGATTGTCAGTATTTTTGTAAATCCCACGCAGTTTAATAATCCTGAAGATTTTGCAAAATATCCTCAAACCCTTAAAGAGGATCTTAAGCTTTTAAAAGAAGCAGGGGTGAGTGCGGTTTTTTTACCTAACCAAAAAATGATGTACCCCGATGGATTTCGTTTTCAAGTAACTGAAAAAACTGAAAGCAAAGTTTTGTGTGGAGCGCATCGCCCCGGGCATTTTGAGGGCGTTCTCACAGTTGTTTTAAAACTTTTAAACCTCACTCAACCCGATAAAGCTTTTTTTGGAGAAAAAGACTTTCAGCAACTCAAACTCATTCGAGATATGGCGCAGGCTTTTTTCTTGAAGTGCAAAATAGTTCCAGTCAAAACTGTGCGCGAAAAATCAGGCCTTGCTATGAGTAGTCGTAATCGTCGTTTGAACGAGCAAGCTCAAGAACGAGCTTTGTTGATTTCAAAGCTGTTAAAAAATAAAAAATTAAGTGTTTCTCAAATTCAAAAGCAATTAACTCAAGCAGGAATGCAAGTAGATTATGTGGAAGATCAATGGAAGAGGAGATTCGTCGCGGCTCACCTAGAGGGTGTGCGTCTGATCGATAATATGCCTTTATGATTTTAACTCTTGATGTAGGAAATAGTCAGATCTTTGGAGGAGTTTTTGAGAGCGATCGATTGATTCTTCAATTTCGCAAAGCTCACAAACAAATCCTAAGTAGCGATGAAGCGGGAATTTATTTTAAAAACGTTTTGCGTGAAAACAACGTTGATCCCAAATCTATTCATCGAATTGCGCTGTGTTCAGTCGTGCCGGATTTGATGCACTCCATTGGAAGTGCATGTTTAAAGTATTTTAATTTGCGACCTTTTGTTTTGAGAAGTGGTGTACGCACGGGATTAAATATCAAATATCGCAACCCACAAGAAGTGGGCGCTGATCGCATTGCCAATTCAATTGCAGCGACTCAACTTTTTCCTCAAAAAAATATAATTATTGTAGATATGGGGACGGCCACTACTTTTTGCGTGATTAACAAAAATCGCGAATATCTGGGTGGATTGATTTTGCCAGGCCTTAGACTCATGATGGAAAGTCTTGAGTGGGGTACATCAAAGTTGCCTAAAGTAGAGATCGTAAAAACAACCGAAATTGTCGCACGCTCGACGATCGAAAATATTCAATCAGGTTTGTATTTTTCAAACATCTGTATTCTTGAGGGAGTGATTTCGCGTATCAAGCAAGAATATTTCCCGCATGAAGAAGTGATGGTGATTGGTACGGGGGGGTTTTCAAAACTCTTTGGCGATTTAAATATTTTTCACAAATTAATTCCAGGGCTCATCTTGCAAGGACTCAAGTTTGCCCTAGATCTGAATTCATCTGAAAGGACTAAAAATGAACAGACGATTACTGAAATCTAAAATCCACAGAGCTACTGTAACCGGTGCGGATTTAACCTATGAGGGTTCTATCTCTCTTGATACGCGCTTGATTGAAGCGGCTAATCTTTGCCCCTTTGAAGTGGTTGATATTTACAACTGCAACAATGGTGAGCGTTTTCACACCTACGTGATTCCTGGCAAAAGAGGTGAGGTCTGCTTGAATGGTGCGGCGGCTCGCTTGGTTCATCCAGGAGATGTTGTGATCATCGCTTGTTACGCAGATTTTAATGATTCCGAGGTGGCTGCTCATAAGCCCACAGTTGTCATGGTGGATGCGCAAAACAATCCAAGCCTAAAGCCCGAATAAGTTTTGTTAGGTTTGGTAATGTTTTAGCCGAACATCCGGCCGTATTCTTTAAAGCGCGCAAGCATGGAGCCTGCTCCATTCACTCTATTGGGAGAGAGATTTTGAATCAGGCCACTGATCATGAGAATATTGCCTTCATAGGCTGCAATCTCTTTTGCGGGTAAATCTTTAAATAGCTTCACAAGCAAAGCGGCCATTCCTTTTACGAAAAGCGAGTCGCTATCTGCATAGAATTGAATTCTCTCTTCATTAGTTTTTTCTTCATTGGTTTCTAAATTTTTTTGTCCCACGAGCCACAACTGAGAAACGCAGCCTTTCACTTTGAATTCATCAAGACGAAACTCTTCAGG
>JBILWH010000240.1:0-2975 GCA_044370015.1 Bdellovibrionota bacterium
GCGCACCGGTTGCAAGGTTGCCATTGTGGATGAAACGGGTCGTTTCTTAGACAACACTGTGATTCACATACATTCAACAAGTGAACAAGAAAAAGCAACTCGCTTATTGGAGTCATTCGTTGAGCGTTATAACGTGCGTGCAGTTGCCGTGGGGAACGGAACCGGCGGTCGTGAAACAGAAACTTTCTTGCGAAAAGCTTTAAAGCGCTTTGCAAAACTACAAGTTGTGATGGTTTCTGAAGCGGGAGCGAGTGTTTACAGTGCAAGTGAAGTGGCTCGCGAGGAGTTTCCGAATTTGGATGTTACGGTTCGTGGTGCAATTTCGATCGCTCGTCGTTTGCAGGATCCTCTGGCAGAATTGATCAAGATTGATCCCAAGAGTATTGGGGTGGGCCAGTATCAGCACGATGTTAACCAAGCTCGATTGAAGAGAAATTTGGATGATGTTGTGGATTCGTGTGTGAACTCAGTGGGAGTGAATCTGAATACGGCAAGTCATCATTTGTTGGCGCATGTGGCGGGAATTGGTCCAAGCCTTGCGAAAACAATCGTTGATCACCGTGCAACAAAAGGAATTTTTAAATCTCGCCTAGAGCTCAAAGAAGTCGCTCGTTTTAGTGAAAAGGTTTTTGAGCAAGCTGCGGGGTTTTTGCGAGTATTTGAATCGGATAATCCTCTCGAGAAAACGGGTGTGCATCCTGAGCGTTATGAATCTTTGCAGTTTTTTGCGTCTCAAAATGGTCTTGCGCTTTCTGATCTTTGCGGCGAAGGAACAAAAAAACTTCGTGCAAGTGAAGAGTTCAAAAATCAAGTAGGTGAGTTTACGTTCGAAGATATTTTGCGTGAGCTTGAAAAACCCGGAAGGGATCCGCGTGATGAGTTTGTTCCTTTTCAGTATCGCGAAGATATTCACGCAGTGAGCGATCTTAAAAAAGATATGGTTTGTCCTGGGATTGTGACGAACGTTACAAACTTTGGAGCTTTTGTAGACATTGGAGTTCATCAAGATGGATTGGTGCATTTGTCGCAACTTGCAGATCGTTTTGTAAAAGATCCTCGCGAGGTGGTGAGTCCTGGCGACAGAGTGACTGTGAAGGTTCTAGATGTTGATACCAACAAAAATCAAATCAGTTTGACGATGCGTTCTTTGAGACCAGATCATAAAAGGTCTGAGTATGTCGATCATAAGAGAACGGAGCAAAGAGCACCGGATTCTCGTCAAAGTGAACGTCGTCCCGAAAATCGTGGCGGAGATCGGCCTCGAAGAGATTTTGCAAAGGATCGTCCTGCAAAGCCTAAGTTTGCGAATAACCCATTCGAGATTTTGTCTGCGATAAAAAAAGATATCAAAAGATAGCTCTCATGAAAGATGATGATTACAAAAAAAACGTTCCTCAAAGTGATGAGGAAATAAAAAAGAAACTCACTCCTCAGCAATATGCTGTGATGAAGAAAGAAGGAACGGAAGCTCCTTTCTCCAACGAGTATTGTGATCATCATGAAGAGGGAATTTATGTTGATCGCCTGAGCGGTGAACCTCTTTTTTGCTCAAAAGATAAATACGATTCAGGGAGTGGTTGGCCGAGTTTTACTAAGCCTATTGATCCCAGATATTTGAAATTTAAAAATGATCATAAGCTTTTTGAGGAGCGTGTTGAAGTGCGCTCAGCCATTGCGGATAGCCACCTAGGACACGTTTTCGAAGATGGACCAGTTCCTACGGGAAAACGGTTTTGTATGAACTCTGCGTCTTTGCGCTTTATTCCCAAAGAAAAATTAAAAGAAGAAGGCTACGAAGAATACCTTTGTTTGTTTTAGTCTTTTATTTAAGTAATTTTTTTCTTAAAACTCGCTTTGCGGTCCTGAAAACATTTTAAGAGGGTAGCGATCGTCTAGCATGTGAGCAAAAGCCTGAAAGGCTTTCCAGCTATCTTCGCCTGCTCCGATGTTAAACCACCAGAGGCAAGCAGGACCTACGAGACGTAATGCAACTTTTTTTGTGTCTTGAAGCATATAAAAAATTGTAAGGGCTTCATAATCGAGACCAATTTTTGCGTTCTCTTTCACTTCAAATTCAGGATTGCTCAAGACTTTGTCTTTTTGTCTTGTTGTGATTCTATATTTGAAAAGTTCCGGTGTTTTTTTCAAAGACTGTGCTAAGTCGCTGTAGATTTGTTTTTGATTACTTCTCAGTAAAACCCAATTGGTCGTGTCTTTGCCTAAAATTGCAAGGCTTGCAGATATGTTTTTGTCTGCATCATAAGTGTCAATCATGCAGGCATTCGAAGAGTGTGCCCCCAAATCAAACCTCTCTTTTTGAATGGCAAAATTTGATTCAAGGTTTTTTTGCAAAAGAACATCTGCTTTTTGTTTGGAGTAGTCGTGCTTGTTTTCGATCAAAAACAAAAGACTCACAAGTGATCTAAAATCATCTTTTCGAGCTAAGAATTCACATTCTCCTCGGATGAAAAAAAGGCTACTGACTTCTCCTTTAGTTGAGGGATCTTTTTCATCAAAGCTTACGAGTTCAATCGTATAGGGGTTTTCGGTTGTGATTTTTTTTCGAAAATCTCTTTTTACGTTCGAGTACCAAGCTTTAAATCGAAGTTTGTTATAGGTGTGGGCATAAATGCCAGGACCAATCTCGAGAAGCTCTTTTCCTTGAAGATCTCTGATGTGGTCAACCGTTGTGCGGCCTAAGTAAAGCCCCGAATCAGTGGTGACAATTTTAGCAACATAAACTCCATCTGCATCGATAACACTGCAGATTTTTTTAGAATTTCTCGGCAAAGTTTCAAGCAAGTCCACGTTAAAAGTGTTTGGTTGGAGCAGGGGGAGGCTTATAGAGGCTTCTTTTTTAGCTCCTAGTAGTTTGGGTTGAGGGTTCTTGCTTTGCGTACAAGCCGTTAAAAGTATGAAAATACTCAGAAAGCGTTTCATGTGAAGAGGTGCAACTTTAGCACATTTATCCGAAA
>JBILWH010000241.1:0-2972 GCA_044370015.1 Bdellovibrionota bacterium
AAAAATCAAATTATCCAAAAAGCAAAAGTTCGTGCCGATGAAATGTTACGAGAGGCTCGAAACAAATTAGAAGATTCTAAACGCGAAACAGAAAGACGTTCTCGCGAAGCTGTAGAGCAAGCTCGAAAGAAATACGAAAAATCTGTCGAAGCTCAAGCAGAAGAAACTCGTCGGGCAAATCAAAAAGCTAAAGACATTGAAAGAGATCTCAAACGCGAGCAACAAGAACTGCGTGAATCTAAAGAAAAAACCGAGATTGCGAACGACCGCGCTCAAAAAGCAGCTAAAGAGCAAGAACGATTAGCAAAAGCTGCGCAACAAGCAGAGGAGCATTATCGCTCTGAACTGGAAAAAATCAGAACAGAACTCGAGAAAGTTGCGGGCCTCACACAAAAAGAAGCGAAAGATTCTTTAATTAAAAGCATCGAAGAAGATGCAAAAATTGCCAGCAGCAAAATGATTCGCGCGATCGAAGAAACCGCTCGTGAAGATGCAGAGAAGCTTTCGAAAAGAGTCATCTCCATCGCGATCTCACGATACGCAAGTGACTATATTCCCGATCGTACGACTTCCTCTGTGAATCTTCCCAGCGATGAGATGAAGGGAAAACTCATTGGTCGCGAAGGACGTAATATCCGTGCAATTGAAGCTGCAACGGGCTGCGATCTGATCATTGACGACACTCCCGAAACAGTCATCGTCAGTTGCTTTGATCCTGTTCGTCGACACATTGGAAAAGCTGTTCTTGAACAACTCATCGCGGATGGGCGCGTTCACCCTACTCGCATCGAAGAAATCGTTGAAAAAGTAAAAGGTGGCGTGAACAAGCAGATCAAAGATTACGGAGAAAAAGCTCTCCTTGAATTGAATTTGATTGGTATGCATCCTGAGTTGATTAAACTTGTTGGCCAGCTTCAATTCCGTTTTAGTTACAGTCAAAATCAGTATTATCACGTGATTGAAACAGGACACCTTTGCGGTTTGATGGCTGCTGAATTGGGACTTGATGTGAAACAAGCTCGTCGTGCAGGACTCTTGCACGATATTGGAAAAGCCCTCACTCACGAAGTGGATGGATCACATGCGGTGATTGGGGCGGATCTTTGCGAAAAATACGGGGAAAGCCCCGAAGTGGTTCATGCCATACGCGCTCACCACGAAGATGTTAAGCCCGAAAACTGGCTCGACTTCTTGGTGATTGGATCAGATGCCATTAGCGGCGCTCGCCCAGGAGCTCGTCGTGAACAACTTGAGAACTATGTTCGCCGAATTGAAGATCTTGAGCGTATAGCAAACTCGCATCCAGGAGTTGAGCGTACTTTTGCTGTAGCCGCAGGTCGTGAAGTTCGTGTGATGGTGGAAAATAGCAAAATCAACGATGAACAAGCTGTGATACTCTCTCGCGAAATTGCCAAAAAAATTGAGCAGGATATGACGTATCCTGGACAAATTAAAGTCACAGTTATCCGCGAAACAAGAGCGGTATCTGTTGCTAAGTAAAGCTCAATTCATATAAGCTTCTCACGTGAGAATTTTATTTATTGGCGACATCCTTGGAGAAGCCGGAAGAAAAATGGTGAAAGATTTTCTTCCTGGACTCAAATCAAAATATTCTCCCGATGTTGTCATTGCAAATGCCGAGAACATGGCGGGTGGAACGGGCATGACTCCCAAAACTTACCTTGAAATTGTTCAAGCAGGTGTGGATGTTGTGACTGGTGGAAATCACAGCTTTGATAAAAAAGATGGGCACGTGATTCTTGATGAAGAGCCTTATGTGGTTCGCCCTGCAAATTATCCCGCAGAACTTCCCGGAAAAGGCATCACAAGTTTTCCTCTGAAAGACGGACGAAGTCTCACAGTGATTAACATGCAAGGCCGCACCTTTATGGAGCCCTTGAATTGCCCTTTTCGAATGATGGACGATCTTTTAAGTGAGGTGAAAACTCCTTTTATCTTTGTTGATTTTCATGCGGAAGCTTCTTCAGAAAAAGTGGCGATGGGTTGGCACTTGGATGGTCGCGTAAGCGCTGTCGTGGGAACACACACCCACATTCAAACAGCGGATGAACGCATCCTTCCCAAAGGAACAGCTGCTATTACGGATGTGGGCATGACGGGACCTTATGACTCTGTGATTGGTGTGCAAAAACAAATCATCTTGGATCGTTATATTTATAGAAAGCACGCAAAATTTGAACCTGCTGAGCATGATCCCTATCTTTGTGGAGTGGTCGTGGACATTGATGACACCACCGGAAAAGCGACAAAAATTGAGCGTTTACGCATTCCCCGCTTTCCTTCTGTGTGAAATAAGTTTGAAAAATGAAAAGCCATGAAAAATACGGTAAAATTTGAGAGGACATCTTTATTATGACAATCCAAGATTTAGACAAACAAGTCGAAGAGCAAGCTCTCAAACAATTAGAAGCCATCAAAAGAGGATCGCTTGAAATTATCCCCGAAGCAGAACTTCTTGCGAAGCTCAAAGGATCTGTTAAAAACTCAAAGCCTTTACGTATCAAATTAGGAGTGGACCCTTCCACAGCAGATTTGCATTTGGGCCATACAGTTATTTTAGAAAAACTTAGGACCTTTCAAGATCTTGGCCATCAAGTGCTTTTTTTGATTGGAGATTTCACGGCGCAAATTGGCGACCCTACGGGGCGTTCTGAAACACGTAAAAACCTGACTCGTGAAGAAGTTTTAAAAAATGCAAAAACTTATTCCGATCAAGTTCTTAAAATTTTAAGTCCCTCCAAAACTCAAATTGTTTTCAACTCTCAATGGACAGATAACTTAAAAATTCAAGATGTCCTTCGCCTGACGAGTATGATGACCGTTGCTCGTATGCTTGAACGTGATGATTTTCAAAAGCGCTATAAAGAAGGGCACTCGATTGCGCTTCATGAATTTTTGTACCCTATTATGCAAGCGTTTGACTCGGTTCAACTTCGCGCAGATGTAGAGCT
>JBILWH010000242.1:0-2960 GCA_044370015.1 Bdellovibrionota bacterium
GAAACAGCGATAAATAAAAAACCCACTCCCAAAAAAACTAATTGCTTTGTGACAAGTCCCTGAGGAATATTGGAATCCAGAGAAATCGAATAGAGATTTATAATTCCTAAAAGAGAAATTAAAATAATTGTAAAAAAAAGCGTCCAATCAACTCGCTTTACATCCTCACTACCCAACTCATGTTTCAAACGGGTATCAAACATGGCCATAGCCCTATGCTACTGCATAAATAGCTTGAGGAGAATTACCTCATAAAGAAAAGGTAGAACCCATTAAGAAGTCCTTTGAATAAAAAAACTTTCGATTTCATCTTTTTGTGAATAAGCATCTTTTCGACCCAGCTCAACAAGTGGCCTCGTGTAAGAAGAATCAAAAGCCAAATAGCTTAAAAGATCCTGTCCTCTTTCCTGAGAAGCTCCGATGCCCTTGAGAAGATGTCGAAACATAAAAGGTAATTTCGGATAGTGCTCAGCTGCCAGCTCTGAAAGATCCTGCGAGGGCTCAATCACAAGCAGCTCTATGGGACGAAGCGAATGTTCACCAACCTGAACTTTTTTGTTTTCAAAACCAAGAGACACAGTTCTGTTAATACGCCTCACTCTTTCAATATCCGCTTCAAGAGTATCCATAAACATCGCGTTCAAGAGCTCTCCGGCAATATCTGCAATTGTAATTTCGCCGTCTTGAGAATTAAGGTTAATCTTTTGAGTATAGGCACTTGATTTAATTTTACGAATCCCTATGGCTAAAATCTTATCAGCTCCAAGGTGAATAGCTGGGCTTATGGGAGTTAAAAGACGAATACTTCCATCCCCGAAGTAAAAAGAATCGATCTTTATTGGACGAAACAAAAGAGGAATCGCTGCAGAGGCTAGGATATGACGAATATCCAAAGTGGTTCTTTTAGAAATCCTTGAACTGCGTATCCAATCCTTAATTTTTTCGTGTCCATCATAAAAAGTTACGGCCGTTCCGGTTTGATAGTTGGTCGAAGTAAATGCGACACCCAGTAAAACATGTCTTTTAAGATGTTCTTTAATTTGCAGAAAATTTATATGATCGTTTAAAAGTTTTAAAAGCGGCTCCGTATCAATCATATGTGTTATTCGGGGGCCTGTGTATATTTCCCCCAAACTTAAATTACGCATCCATCTTCCAGCCATAGCCGAAAGTGAAGCCACACCTGTACTCATTATAGAGTTATGAGTCATATTGACCCACAAATCTGCAGCCTTTGATGTTGCAAGAGAAAAGTTTTCTGCATGAGATGCTATAAAAGCTGCGTTAATTGAACCAGCAGAAACTCCCGTTAAAACCTTAAACGGTAATGCTTGATGATATTCTCCCAAAATTTTAGAAATTCCATCCAACACCCCTGCCTGATAAGCCGCCCTTGCGCCTCCGCCTGTCAGGACAAGACCAAACACTGGGTTCATGAGATATACTCTAAGCGAGTCGATCAAAGATCTAAGGGATCTCAAGCTGGAGGTTTAAATTAAATGAACTTCATAACCGAACACATTCTCTCAATTGTCACTCTTATCTCTATAATTATACTTGTCGAATCTCTCCTTAGAAAAGAACAAGGCCCAACAATCACACTCCTTTGGCTTTTTTTAATCGTACTTATTCCTTATGTTGCAATTCCAATTTATTTGATATTTGGCGCTCGTAAAATAAAAAAAATTTCAGCAAAAAAATCTAAATTATACGAGAGAAAAAAAATTCCACTAGAAAGCTCAAACAAAATTACAGAGATGACTCAAAACCTTCTTCAAGCTACTGGAGCACCCACCCTGACAAGTGGAAACTCCGTAGAGATTATTGACGATGGAGAAAAAGCTTTCAATCTTATCAGTGAACGCATTAGGAATGCTAAAACCTCTATCTCAATAAGTACATTCATTTTTAAATGTGATGACGTAGGAAAAGAAATCATCAAAGAACTTATTAAAAAAATTAAAAAGGATAAGATTAAAATAAGAATTCTTGTCGATAGCGTAGGATCATTTTACTTTCACAAAATCCTTTCTCAAAAAATGAAAGAAGAAGGTATAGAAATAAGATTCTTTCTACCAGTTTTTGAATCAATTTTAAGAGGAAGAGCAAACTTAAGAAATCACAGAAAACTTATCATCTTTGACGAATCCTTTGCCCTTATTGGAGGAATGAATATTTCAAGCACTTATCTTGGTCCAACCAAGAACATTAAACGTTGGGTCGATCTTAATTTAGAAGTTTCAGGTAATTGTGTTGGAGATTTAAGAACAATCTTTGAAGCTGACTGGTCTTTTTCACAAAAAAAATAAAAATTTTTGTGCAGAATACATCACATGGATTGCTCAAAAAATTCAGAATATTCGAATTCACTTATTCAAGTTGTAGCAAGCGGTCCTGATGTTGAAAATGATCCCTTTTACGATGCCCTCATAACAGCGATATATAGATGCGAAGAAAGTATTCTAATTGCAACACCCTACTTTATTCCTGACGATTCGCTCAGCAAAGCTTTTACCCTTGCTCTTCATCGAGGAGTAGAAATTGAAATCCTTATTCCTGAAAAATCAGATTACTTTCTTTTAGACATTGCTCGAGGGAGCCACTTAAGACGCATACAAAATGAAGGTGGAAAAATTTTTCTCTTTCCCAAAATGATGCATGCAAAGTTAACCGTACTTGATCAAAAAATAGCCATTATCGGATCAGCCAATATGGATATCAGAAGTCTACTTTATAATTACGAACTCAACTTATTTCTTTATTCTGAAAAAGATATCAAAGACCTTTGCGCATGGTGGAACAAACAAAAAAAAGAATGCCATGAAGGAATTGCGGAGAAACCGTACTTCGCTTTACTTTTTGAGGGGATTGGAAGAATTCTCTCACCACTTCTCTGATTCATCAGATGAAAATCTTAACCTACAACATCCATAAAGGATTTACCTTTGGAAACAGACGTT
>JBILWH010000243.1:0-2956 GCA_044370015.1 Bdellovibrionota bacterium
TTAGAAAATAAAAATCTTCTCCAGCCTGAACATTAGGAAATCCTCGAATTTTCTCATACGCCCTTAAATCAAAAATAAGCGTACTTCCTAGAGCCCAAAACGCATAGGGAGAGGCGGCAAACTTTAAGCCCTCAACATAAGATCGCAAAAAACCCTCATATTCCTGAAGGCCCCTAAATTCATCGTCACTCAATGTCCCCCTTGCATGAAAAAAAGGATACGTTCCCGCCACAACAGGCTGATTGAGTTGAGTCTTAAAATAATCAATGGGGAGTCGAACATCTGCATCACTTTGTCGATGCACAGATGAGGTTAATTTTTCCTGCTTATACAGGTATAAAGCAATATCACCAAGCACACGACGGGCCCTACCCACTCCTTCCTTGTTCTTTAATTTCCATTCATTTAAAGTTCCATTTATCAGCACAATCAGATGATTTTCACGAGAGCAAACCTTTAGACTTTCGTGATCTTCAAAAGAAAAAAACTCTAAGAGTCTTTTATTAGATTCTTTTACTTGTAAAGAAGAATCTTCTTTTTCATTAACAAATAAAAACACAAGCTGCGGCTGAGAAACAAAAGAAAGCACGTACAAAAGTCGCTCATAAAAACACTCTATTTGCTCATCTTCAGCCAAAAGAGGAATCCCCATTGATTCAAAAAAAGATGTCTTTTGAAAAGATGAATATTCATTCAACTTCCCAATAACTGACAAAGAAATAGGATCAAATGGATATTGCACTTCTTTCTTTTGACAGTTTGAATAAAAGAGTCAAGATGAAACGCTCTCTTAAACTCATAAACTTTAAAGATGAAGACCCTATATTTATTGAAGTTATAATTGAACAGTTAAACGCCGACTCCGAAAAGCAAGAGATAACTCTATCCTTTATTCTAAGTCAAAAAAATGTCGACGAAAAACTTTTTATGCCAAAAAAAATTGAAACTTTAGAAAAATCTTCTGACTTATGGAAACAAACTTGCTTTGAATGCTTCTTTTTTGACGAAAGCTCAGAACAGTACTTTGAAGTAAACGTTTCACTTGAGGGTCAGTACGATTTAATGAGTTTTAAAAAGTATAGAGAAAAAAGCGCTCTACAAGCTCCTATTGAAGTTTCAAGTTTAGAAATAAGAAATGAACAAAATTCTGTCATAATCTCATTCAAATTAAAGACTGAGTTCAAATCTACACACTTCATCTCCCCGACCATGATTCTTGACACAACTCACGAGCAACTCTTTTACGCACTTAACCACAACAACATAAAACCCGATTTTCATAAAAAAAAACTATATTTAGAGCCTAAATAGTTTTTAATTAATATCCGATAATAATTTGTGTTCAGAAAAGACATAGATACTTCTGCAGCAAAAAAAAGCAGTAACACTTTTGTTAATGCTCTCAAGTACAAAGAAAAAATCACTCGAGCTAGAAAAAGCTTACCACCGTATTATTTTTTTAAAGTTTTTTTTGAATATTTTCTTGCGTTAATTTGTTTAGTTCCTTTTATAGTATTTACTTTTTTTATTTTTGCAGTATATAAAATTTCAACAAAAGGCCCTGTTTTTTTTAAGCAAATTCGGGTAGGTCAGAATGGAAAATTTTTTTGGGCTTATAAATTTAGAACTTTAAAAAAAAATACTGGCGATGTAACGCTTTTGGGTTTTAAACCAGCATCAAAAATTGCTAACGATCCAAGAATCGATGGAAAAATTGCTTTTTTCTTGAGAAAACATAAACTCGATGAATTACCTCAAATCATAAATATTCTCTTAGGCGATATGTCTATTGTCGGACCCCGCCCCTATACCTTAGAAGACAATAAACACTTAAAACCTGAAAACGTTGAACGCTTTGCTGTACGCCCTGGAATGTCTGGATATTGGCAAGCTCTGAAAACAAACCTTAACGATTTCGATGAGAAAGCAATCCTCGATTGTAAATATGTCCGTGAGCTCTCCTTATCTCTTGATTTAAAAATTTGGATCAATACATTTAAAGTTATCTTCAACGGGGAAAATTTTTCTGAAAACCCCTCGACTGAAACAAATCTCACTAAAAAGTCAAAAAGCATTCACAAACGTGCTTCTTAACGCAAAATTAACACAAAATTAACGAAGCTTTCTACTCAGTCTCCCGAATAGTAATTAAGGAGAAAAAATGAAAAACAGTTCAAAGAAAAGTGGTCAAGGTACATTGGAGTGGATTCTCATCCTCGCTGTCATGGTTGGCTTTGTCATGATTTTCGGCAAAACAATCAAAGGTAAAATCGGCGGCACCGTTGATAGCGTCTTCAAAAGTGTTGATGGTAGCATTGGCACTCTATCCTCAGACAAATAAACTAAAATCTTAGCTAAATAGGATGTGAGCTATGAAATTTAAGAAAGGCCAAGTACTTGTAGAATACATACTCCTGTCTTTGTTGGTAGCCGTAACGACCGTGGCTGTTGTTAAGTTTATTGTTAATGATGTTTTTCGAAATTCCATGACCAGTTTAAAAACAAAAACAACTGATTGTATTTCTTCTAATAATAAAAATAGTGAGTGCAAATAAGCGACAAAATTTTATTTTATGAAAAAGAAAAAAAACCTTCTCAAAGGACAAGTTGTTGTGGAATATATTCTTGTGATTGCAGCTATCGTTGGAATGGCACTTGTTGCCTACACTCTTTTAAAACAAAAAATGAAAAAACCTCTTCAAACTTTTAAAGACAAAGTAAAAGACGACTCTCCTTATGCTGGCAAACCCCCAGCGGCTTATTACAACAAAGTTGAGTTTAAAACGAAATGAAAAAAATTATGAAAATAAATTTTCATAAAAAAAAAGGACAAGGAACAGTTGAATTCATATTTGTCTTTATTGCTTTTATTTTTTTTCTTTCTTTAAGTTACAATGCTGTTGTTTCTTTTGCAGTTTACCAATATTTAAGTTACGCAACTTTTATGTCGGCTCGT
>JBILWH010000245.1:0-2952 GCA_044370015.1 Bdellovibrionota bacterium
GAATGGATGACGGAGTGGCGATTAAAGGCCTATGAAAAATGGCTCAAGATGCAAGAGCCCGAATGGGCACATTTGAATTTTGAAAAAATAGATTACCAAGCCATTAGTTATTTTTCTGCGCCTAAAGGAATGGGTAATAAACCAAAGAGCTTAGACGAGGTGGATCCTAAACTTTTAGAAACCTACAAAAAACTTGGAGTGCCTATTGAGGAGCAAATGCGTTTAGCAGGAGTTGCAGTTGATGCAGTTTTTGATAGCGTTTCTGTCATCACCACACAAAAAGAAACTCTGACAAAAGCCGGAGTTATTTTTTGCTCAATAAGTGAAGCGATTCGTAAGTATCCTGAGTTGATTCAAAAATATTTAGGCTCTGTGGTACCTGTGAGTGATAATTATTATGCGGCTTTAAATTGCGCTGTCTTTAGCGATGGTTCTTTTGTTTACATCCCCAAGGGCGTGAAGTGCCCTCTTGATTTGTCGACTTATTTTCGAATCAATGCGGGAGGAACAGGGCAATTCGAGCGCACACTCATCGTGGCCGATGAGGGAAGTGAAGTGAATTACATGGAGGGATGTACAGCTCCTATGCGTGATGAGCATCAGCTTCATGCGGCTGTTGTGGAACTTGTAGCCCTTGAGGGAGCAACCATCAAATACACAACGGTTCAAAATTGGTACTCAGGTGATGAGCAAGGTCGAGGGGGAGTTTATAATTTTGTAACCAAACGTGGAGCTTGTCGCGGAAAGAAATCTAAAATTTCGTGGACCCAGGTTGAGACGGGATCGGCGATTACGTGGAAATATCCGAGCTGTATTTTAGAAGGCGATGAAAGTGTGGGGGAGTTCTACAGCGTTGCGATTACCAACGATTGTATGCAGGCAGATACAGGCACGAAGATGATTCATCTTGGAAAAAATACTCGAAGTCGAATTGTTTCAAAGGGAATTTCTTCTGGAAAAGGAAAAAACTCCTATCGCGGACTTGTGCAAGTGATGCCGCGAGCGGAGGGTGCGCGCAATCACACGCAGTGTGATTCTTTGCTCATTGGGGGAAATTGCGAAGCCAATACTTATCCTGTGATTGATGTTCGAAATGCATCAGCCGTTGTGGAACATGAAGCGACAGCTTCAAAAGTTTCGGAAGATCAGATTTTCTACATGCAAAGTCGCGGTATCGGAGCTGAAGAGGCGATCAAGTTGATTATCAATGGTTATTGCGAAGAAGTCTTCAAGCAATTGCCCATGGAATTCGCGATGGAAGCCAATCGTTTACTCGATTTAAAGCTTGAAGGCAGCGTGGGTTAAGCTTTAGCAGTATCAAAAAACTGACTCATTTAACTACGCACTTGTTCATGGTGTATGATAGACATGTGCAATTTATTACAGTTGGAAATTACGGATATATAAAATTTTTAAAGAATTTAATTTTAAACTTTCAACAGCCATACATGAAAGACCATAAGCTTTTGGTTTTTTGTTTAGGTCAAAAGTGTTTAGAGGAAGTCAATAGTTTTGTTTCTCATTACAAGTGTGAAAATATTAAGCTTGAATTAAAAGAATTCTCGAATGATTCTCGTATTTCTTTTTTCAAAAATGGGTGGGTTGAAGTCAATAATTTAAAGTTTTTAATTGTTGTCGATGCTCTTAAGAGATTTGACATTGTCCATTATGTCGATGGTGATGTAGTTTTTTTGCAGAATCCTGAAAATTGTTACAATGAATACAAAGAATATGATCTAGTTTTTCAGTCAGATAGTACCTCTAGCTCAATTTATTCACCTCTTCAGTGTGCTGGTAATTTTACATCAAAGAACAATGAAAAAACATTGTCTTTTTTTGATAATGTTATTCAGCTTTTCGATAAAGGATTAGTTGATCAAGATGCACTTAATAAACATTTTGTTGATCAAAATTGTACTGATATTAGACAGTATAGATATGCAAAAATTACTTCCTTTGATTCAAGTAAGTTTCCAAACGGTTATTTTGCTTTTAAAGAATTTCAATTCCTAAGTTCAGATGTTATTTGCATACATGCAAATTTTCTAACTGGAGAACAAGATAAAATTGATGCTCTAGCTTTATGTGGTGGATGGTACTTGACAGAGGGCTCGAGTAATTTTCCCAAAATAAAATTCTATTTTAAATTTATCAAGTATCATTTTTGGTTTTTTCGCAAACGCGTTTTTTGGTTTTTAAAAATATCAATAAAGTTATTTATAGGTCTGCAGAACTATGAATTTTTGAAAATTTATGTTCGTAAATTAAGAATATAGTTTTTCCAAACTTGGACTTATTAACATGCTACCGATTAATTAAAATAAAAAAGCCAGTATAAGGTTGAGGGCTTGATAATTTTTAATTTGAATATTAAGGAGCAATCAATTTTCTTGTTTGCGGTTTTTAAGAAGTCTTCAAGCAATTGCCCATGGAATTTGCCATGGGAGCCAACCTCTTACTCGATTTGAAACTCGAATGAAGTGTGAGTTGAGTTTGCTTCACATGAAAACATTGATTATTTAATTGGTTTTAAAACGCGTCTATCTGTCCAAGATTCAGGGCTGAATATGTTTGTTTGATTCAGTCTGTGTCTAAATTCGTAAACTGGGTAATTTGGATTTCTACTGGCTTCGTTATCGTAGACGGGGAATATCTGGACGGGTTCGAGTCTATTATCGGGTTTATTTTTTTCGAGAACAATTTTAAATTTTACAATAACATCTGTTGATTTTGAACTACAGGATGAGGATGGAAATGCTACTGGTATCAGTAAAGAGAGTCTTCCGCCTTGAGTGTCTTCAACGTAAGACAAGAGATCTTCAAGTTTTTCAAGTGATTCGTAAATCCGACTTAATATGTATGTGGGAGTATTTTTTTCTATTCCTCCAGGAAGCTTTCTTTTGTGAATTATAGTGGTTTTAGATTTATTGTTTTTTGTCTTTCGTTAATGAG
>JBILWH010000244.1:0-2952 GCA_044370015.1 Bdellovibrionota bacterium
AGACGTATCAATACGTAATTCACTTGGGTTGATGTCAAATTCTACTTCTTCAGCTTCTGGAAGAATGGCAACAGTCACTGTACTTGTGTGAACGCGACCCTGAGCTTCTGTCTTAGGAACACGCTGAACGCGATGAACACCGGACTCGTGTTTAAATTGCGAAAAGACTTTGTCCCCTGTTATATTGGCAACAATTTCTTTAAATCCTCCGGATGAATTTTCAGTCAAACTCAACGGTTCAACCCTCCACCCTTTTGCCTCTGCAAAACGCATATAGGCTCGATATAAATCAGCTGCAAAAATGCCCGCTTCATCGCCCCCCACGCCTGCTCTGATTTCAAGAACCGCGTTCTTTTCATCCCGAGGATCTTTGGGCAAAAGCATAAATTGTAAGTGATTAATTTTTTTTTCGATCACAGGCTCCAAAGAAGAAATATCTTCTTTAGCCATAGCTAAAAGATCAGGATCTTTTTCGTTTTCTAATACTTCAACCGAACCAAGATAGTTATTATAATCGCGCATACAATCGCGATAATTCTCTACTAACGATTGAAGACTTGAATGTTCTTTAGAAAGTTCCGAGAATTTTTTTCTATCCGCAATAATATGCGGTACGCCAAGCTCTTCTGTAATACGCACAAACCTTGCTTCGCTTTCTTTCAAGCGATGAAGCATTTGCGCTTGGACAGAGATAGCCATTTTGTATGATTACTAAATTATTTCTTACCGTATTTTTTCATGAAACGATCCACGCGACCTTCAGCATCGATCAATTTCAATTTACCAGTAAAAAATGGATGAGAAGCACTTGAGATATCCACTTTGATCACTGGATATTCTTGGCCATCTTCCCATTTGATTTTTTCAGAACCTGTTTTGGTAGAAGTTCCAAGAAATGCAAAGTTTGCACCCATGTCCTTGAAAACAACTTTATGTAATTTGGGATGAATATCTTTTTTCATAATCTCTACCTTTAAAATCTTAGCCGCTCATGTTTTGCACGAATTCGGCATTTGTTTTTGTCTTTGATAATTTGTCGAGCAAAAACTCCATACTGTCAATTTGATTCATGGGCTGGAGGACTTTTCTCAAAATCCACAAGCGCTGAAGGACTTCTTGGGGGGTCAATAGATCCTCTTTTCGAGTTCCAGACTTGTTGAGGTCCATACATGGAAATATGCGTTTTTCCATGAGTTTACGGTCTAGGACGATCTCCATGTTACCGGTTCCCTTAAATTCTTCGAAAATAACCTCATCCATACGCGAACCTGTATCAATCAAGGCAGTTGCAATAATCGTTAAGCTTCCACCCTCTTCCACGTTACGAGCCGCTCCAAAGAAGCGCTTGGGTTTTTGAAGAGCGTTTGAATCTACACCCCCTGAGAGAATTTTTCCTGAAGGAGGAACAACTGCGTTGTATGCGCGACCTAAGCGAGTGATCGAATCAAGCAAGATCACCACGTCACGCTTATTTTCAACTAAGCGTTTTGCTTTTTCAATAACCATTTCAGCCACCTGAACGTGACGAGTTGCAGGCTCATCGAATGTTGAGCTAATGACTTCGCCTTTTACAGATCGCTTCATGTCCGTCACTTCCTCAGGACGCTCATCGATCAACAAGACAATCAAATAAATTTCCGGATGATTGGTTGTGATGGCATGAGCGATATCTTGCAACATCACCGTTTTACCCGCTCGAGGAGGAGCGACGACAAGAGCACGCTGTCCTTTTCCAATGGGTGAGAAAAGATCAATCACTCGTGTTGTGAAATTTTTAGGGTCATATTCCATGTTCACACGCTTTGTTGGATAAAGCGGAGTAAGGTTTTCAAAGAGAATTTTATTGCGAACTTCTTCAGGATTTTGACCGTTATGTTTGTCAGTAGAGAGAAGTGCAAAATATCTTTCACCTGGGCGAGGAGGACGAACTTTTCCTGCAATGGTGTCACCTGTTCGCATCGCATGCTTGCGGATTTGGCTAGGACTTACGTAAATATCATCGGGTCCAGCAAGGTAGTTATGTTCAGGTGAACGCAAAAATCCAAAGCCGTCTTGCAAAGTTTCAAGAACGCCTTCTGTATAAATTTCACCATTCGCTTTTGCATGAGCCGTTAAAAGTGCAAAAACAACGTCTTGGCGACGCATTCCCGCAGCGTTTTCAACCTTGTATTGAAGAGCTAGATCAATAAGGTTTTTGATATCCATCTTTTTAAGATCAAAAATATTAAGTTTTTCTACAATGGGCTTTAAAAGCACTTCTTTGGGAGCTTCAGGAGTTTCTTCCTGGTGCATTTGAACT
This sequence comes from Bdellovibrionota bacterium, assembly GCA_044370015.1. Classification (GTDB taxonomy): domain Bacteria; phylum Bdellovibrionota; class UBA2428; order UBA2428; family UBA2428; genus CANIGN01. Next base: position 2,300 of record JBILWH010000244.1, read on the forward strand.
GTATTCATTTGCGCATTCATTTGCGCTTTTCCGTTTGTCGATTCATGAGCAGGTCGAGGAGGCTGCTTTGCTACTGGAGCCGGTGAAGTTACAATTTTTTGTTCAGGAATTGTTTTAGGAGTTGAATCCGTTACTTCAATAGAGCCTTCGTCTTGTTTTCTTGACGGACCCCTACGAGTTTGAGCCTTGTTTTTCCTCGTATTCTTATCAGTATTTTTGTCAGTATTTTTTTCTTTATCTGAATGTTCAGCCATTCAATCCTCCGAGAACTTTTGATTAATTTAATTAATTGCTTTTTCTACAACCACTACAAACGTTGACTTTTGGGTGGATTCGATTTGATGAACTAGTTCTAATGGGCCCTCCCCAAATCTGTCAATAGCGTGGCATAAACCCCCAACTCAAGACATGAGACAATGAAACTTTATGAACTCATCTAAAAAGTCATGGACATTATGGTCCCAAACTCTTTTTCTAGCTGCTTTTTCCGGGGCAGTGACCATCGCTCTTTTCACCCACGATCCTAAAGATCCAAGCTTGAGTACCTTTAATCAACGCTGGTTTGCTCCTCGAAATCAACTGGGATACCTAGGCTCTTGGAGCGCAGATCTCATTTATCAATGCTTTGGCTGGTCTTCGTGGATTATTCCACT
>JBILWH010000247.1:0-2852 GCA_044370015.1 Bdellovibrionota bacterium
TAGTTTTTCTTTGAATTCAGAAGTTTTTGCTTGGAGCTCCCGATCGCTAAGCAAACGAATTTTGGGCTCGAGTTGATTGATTGACTGAATAATGGGGAGAATTTTTTTGAGTTCTCGGTCGTTTTTTCTTCCGATGATTTTTTTAAGAACAAGGCCCGCAAACATAGTGGAATTAGGCTAGCACCCCTGACTTCGATTTGCGAAAGGCACACGAAATTAACGCGCTACGCAAATCCTTGCCATAATTCTCAAGGAGGTCGTAAGGTAAGTGCGTGGCTATTGAAAGAATTTGGATATTTGAAGGTAAAACAGGCAAAACTTTTCCCAAAGAAAAAGATCTTCTTATTCGAGAGTTAAAAAAAGCATTTACACTTGATTCAAAATTAAGTTCCAAAACTTCTCTCGCCATTTCTCTTGCAGGCGATGGTTCGCTTCTTTCTATGATTCGCAATATGGGTGAAAAGCGTTTTGATGTGCCTGTTTTAGGTGTCCATACAAGCGAGGGCTTAGGTTTTTTACATCGTCTCGCGCTTCCTGCAAAAGCTGAGCAATCTTCTCAAGTTTTTAAAGTTTGGATTAAAAATTTTATTGAAATGCTTAAAACAGATAGCTTTCAGCTTCAAAAGCGTTGGGGTGTGGAAGCTTCCTTAAATCGGCATCAATTATGCTGGGGAATGAATGACCTCGTTATGAGTAAAGGTGCGTTGTCTCGAATGGTTTGTTTGAAGGTAAAAGTTGATGGCTCTTTACTCTTCGCCAAGCTAAGGGGTGATGGGTTAATTATTGCTTCTCCCACAGGATCAACCGCGTATTCTCTTGCAGCAGGAGGTCCGATTGTTGTTCCAGGTTTAGATGGAATTTTAATCACTCCCATTCTTCCACACGAAATTGCTCAACGGCCACTTGTGATTTCTTCAAACTCTTCGATTCAAATCGAAGTTCTTCAAGGACCGCCTTGTTATTTAACTGAAGATGGTCAGCGCACAACGGAAATAAAAGCTGGACAATCATTCACGATTCAAAAATCAAGTAAGCCGATTTGTTGGCTTGAACCAGAGATGGAAGGCGTGCGTAATTACTTTGAGTTATTGCGTACGAAGCTTGGTTTAGGGGGAGAAAAAGGTGCTCGCATCGATAAGAGTTAAAAATTTTGCTCTTGTTGAGGATACAGAACTTCAACTCGATCAAGGGCTTACGGTTTTTACAGGAGAAACAGGAGCAGGAAAAAGTTTGCTCCTCAACGCCATTCTTTTGCTTCTAGGAAACAGGGCTTCTGCATCTTGGGTTCGTAAGGGGGCTCTTAAGGCCGAAGTGGAAGGTCAGTTTGTATTAAATTCAGACCCTGAGCGCATCGAAAAGTTGTCTGAAATGGGTTTTGAATTGGAAGATCCCTCAGATTGTTTAGTGGTACGGCGTGAGTTTGGAGCCTCCGATAATGTTGCAAGTCGCATTTGGATTCAGGGCAAAGCGGCTACTCGATCGCAGCTTCAAGCGGCTCTTGGCGATTTGATTGAAGTTTCTGGCCAGCACGAGTTTTTACGTCTTAATAAAAGTTCCTACATTTTGGATATCTTAGATTCTTTAAGTGACGATCCTGAGAGGCTATCGCTCTATAGAAATGTTTTTCAAAAATACGAAGTGCTTAAAGAAGATTTACAAAAATTAAATGAATTAAAATTTTCGGAAGAAAGTATTGATTTTCTTAAACTTCAAATCGAAGAGCTCAAAGATTTGGTAAGCTTTAAAAATCTCGTTGAACTTGAGGATGATTTAGAAAAAAAAGCAAAACAGCTTTCATCTCGTGAAAAAATTCTTGAGCAACTTCAATCTTGTCTTTCTCTGCTTCAAGGTTCCGGTGAAAATTCATTTGGCCTTAGCGATCTTGTGAGAAGTCTTGATAAAGAAAGTCGCAAGCTTTGTGCTCTTGTAGGAAGAGATGAGCTTCTTCAAAAAATTGAAGATTTAAACGATCTCTTAAGTGAAATCGAAGAGGAAGTAGAATCCTTAAATCTTAAATGGTCGGATGATTCTCTGCAAAGTGAAGAAATCCTCGAGACACTGAGTCGTTTGCGACGAGCAAAAAGAAAATATCAGGTACAAAACGCTCTTGAGTTAAAAGAGATTTATGATCAAAAACTCTCAGAACTGAAAGGTTTGGAAGAGGTTGATTCCAAGAAGCACCATCTTGAAAAACAGATTAAAAATCTCAAGGCTGAGCTAGAGCGTAAAGCCCAAGAAATTTCTCTTGAACGAAAAAAAGTTTCTGAAAAGCTCATTAGTCGTTGGGAGAAAAGCGTTCGTGAATTGGGCATGCCGCACGCAACTTTTTCTTTACGTTTTGAAAAAAGTTCTGAGTTGTCTTTCAAAGGTGTTGATGAAATTGAACTTTATTTTTCCTCTAATCGTGGTCATGAGTTGATGCCTCTTTCGAAAGTTGCCAGTGGTGGCGAGCTTTCTCGTATCCTTTTGTCTTTGAAAGAGTGCGTCGCTTCAAAAGTTTCTGTGGGAGTTTATCTTTTTGATGAGGTGGACACAGGAATTGGTGGAGAAACAGCTCATATCGTGGGAAAAAAACTCGCCCGACTTGCTTCGAGTTCGCAAGTTTTGGTGGTCACTCATCTTGCGCAAATTGCAGCTTTTGCAAATGAGCAGGTTCGTGTTGAAAAAACAGATGACTCTAAAAGTAGTACAAAGAGTGTTTTAAAAGTTTTATCAAAGTCAGAGCGACTCGAAGAATTGGCTCGTATGTTGGGTGGACAGAAAATGACTTCTGCCAGAAAACTGGCTGAGGACATGGTAAAAAGAGTTCGCCAGGAGCTTTCCTCGTCCTAGAGGAAGACTTTAAAATAATT
>JBILWH010000248.1:0-2826 GCA_044370015.1 Bdellovibrionota bacterium
TTCAAGCGAAACCCTTGTTGTTGGAGATGTCATTATCTTAGAAACAGGAGCACTTGTCCCTGCCGACATACGACTCATCGAAAGCCATGAACTCCAAACCCAAGAAGCTCTCCTCACGGGAGAATCGCTCTCAATCAATAAAAATGCACAACAAATAATCAACCATGATTCAGTCTTTATTGGTGACCAATTTAATATGGCCTTCAAAGGTACAACCGTCACTCACGGCCGAGCAAAGGGAATTGTTGTGGCTACTGGAATGAAAACGGAACTTGGTCGAATCGCGGGGCTTTTAAATATTGAAAAAGAAATCCAAACTCCCCTTCAAAAAAAACTGAATGAATTTGGAAAAAAAATATCTTTAGGCGTCTTAACTCTCTGCTCTATCATTTTTATCGTCGGTATACTCAGAGGCGAAAAAGCTCTTTTAATGTTCATGACAGCCCTAAGCCTTGCAGTGGCAGCCATACCCGAAGCATTACCAGCTATTGTCACGCTTCTGCTTGCATTTGGAGCTAAAAAAATGATCCTTCGAAAAACTCTTATCAGAAGCCTTCCGGCTGTTGAAACGCTTGGTTCGGTGACTTTCATTTGTACCGACAAAACGGGGACCCTAACAGAGAATCGCATGAGAGTAGAAGATTATGCTTTTGATCTTAAAAAAGACCCTCTCAAAAATGAAATATTTTATTTCGCTATGGCTCTTTGCAACGACAGCTACCGAGGTGAAAATAAGCAACTTTGTGGTGACCCCACCGAAAACGCCCTCTTTCACGAAGCGGATTTAAAAGGGTTTCACAAGGAAGAACTCGAAAAAAGATTTCATAGAGTTTACGAATTCCCTTTTTCTTCTGAGCGTTCGATGATGAGTACAGTTTATAGAAAAGAAAAAAAATTATTTGTTTTTACAAAAGGGGCTCCTGAAAAAATAATCTCCTGCTGTGATTTTGAATCGGAAGAAAAAAAAAACACTCTTCTAAACGCAACCCACCTGCTCAATGCTGCTCACACAATGGCGGCAAAGGGACATCGAGTGATTGCCTTTGCTTTTAAAGAAATATCAGAAATACCCAGCAATCCAAGCCCTGCAACAATTGAAAAAAACTTAAGCTTTCTGAATTTAGTTGGCCTTATCGATCCGCCCAGACCAGGCGTCAAAGAGGCAATCGAACTTTGCCAAAAAGCATCTATTCATGTTGCTATGATCACAGGAGACCATCCCGCTACCGCTCTGACAATTGCTCAAAGACTGGGCATTATTTCTTTTCATCTTTTACAAAAAGACGCTGAAAATTTTGTCTTAACAGGATCTCAAGTTGAAAAAATTTCACCTAATGAACTAAAAGCTCAGGTTCAAAATATTCGAGTTTACGCCCGCGTTTCTCCCGAGCACAAAATCAAAATCGTTCAAGCCCTTCAGGACAAGGGTGAGTTTGTCGCCATGACCGGAGATGGCGTAAATGATGCTCCTGCTTTAAAAAGAGCAAACATAGGAATTGCCATGGGGAAAACAGGAAGCGATGTCGCAAGAGAAGCGGCCGCCATGATTCTTCTAGATGATAATTTCACAAACATTGTTGACTCTGTTCGAGAGGGCCGCAGGATTTATGACAACATAAGAAAATTTGTTAAATATGCTCTTACAGGAAATCTTGCAGAAATAGGAACACTTTTTCTGGCTCCCTTTCTTAGTCTTCCCATACCTCTTTTGCCAATTCATATTCTTTGGATAAATCTCATTACAGATGGATTACCCGGACTCGCACTTGTGAGCGAGCCTGAAGAAGAAAACATTATGAATCGGCCTCCCCGATCTCCTAAAGAGAGTATTTTTGGACAAGGACTATGGGAGCATACTCTCTGGGTTGGATTTTTAATAACGAGTCTTAGCCTCTGTGTTCTGGCTTGGGCTTATCACTCAGGATCAAGCCACTGGCAAAGCATGGTTTTCACCGTGCTGACTTTATCGCAATTAGGACATATTTTAGCGATCCGATCGGATGAAAGCTCGTTCAAAAGAAAAATATTTTTTTCAAACATTCCGTTTTTAGTCTCTGTTATTTTCACAATAATTCTTCAACTCACAACACTTTACTATGAGCCGCTAAGGAGAATTCTTAAAACACATGCTCTTAGCGCAAAAGAACTTTTAATATGTTTTTCTATTTCTTCTTTAACATTTTTTATAATTGAAGCTCAAAAATACTTTACACAATTAAAAACTAAGTAGAACGACTATCTCGACGGTAACTATTATCAGCGAAAGGAGAATAAATGTAAAGAAAAGATCCACCTGAAACCAGCGGTTGAATCTGACGAAAATCTTTCGGATCAAATGCTGGACAGCCATGACTTCTTCCACCGTTATGAACATAGGGAGAATCGTGCATAACAACCGCACGAGAAAGTGTCGCCTTATTTCGAGCTTCAAGTCCGTGAAGCAATGTGACTCGAGAATGAATATTTCCACTTGTTTTTGCCCCTACCAAAAGAGCTCCAGCCGGCGTTTGATGAGATCCACTCACATTTGCTTTTGAAAAATTAGTTGGGATTCCATTTCTAACCGCAACACTTCCACTACCATAAGTCACATCATATCTTTTAACTTCCAAAGTTTTGGTATTTAACAAAAAGTACGGCTCATCACTTGATCTTTTAGTCGCATCAATCACACTGATGTAACTTTGGTTTTTAAACTTGTCTCGGTTAGCATCAAAATAGCTAATAGAATGATCAACGGCTCTAGGGTCTGCGCCTGCAGCAAGAAGAGCTTTTTTGTATTTTGCAACACTACTGCCCAATTGCTGTTGTTTATTTACTGGATCT
>JBILWH010000278.1:0-2795 GCA_044370015.1 Bdellovibrionota bacterium
TGCCGCCTCTTTTAATTTTATTAGCGTTAAGATTGGATTTAAGAGAGGTTTCTATTTGGTTTAGGTCAAAACCTTCATGGTCAAAAAACTTTGCATCTTCAGAAAGAACTACGAACTTTTGTAATTCTGGTGAGAGTTCGGAAAGTCCTTTGTAGAATTGAATCCGGTCACTAGGAATATAAAATAGTATATTTTCGTTTCGGTCTAGAACGGAGGTATTGCTGGAAGGTTTAAGCTTTTCAAACTGAAGCTTTTCAGGGGGCAGCTTGTAGGGAAGTTGGGCTTTTATCCATTCAGATAAGTTAGCTTGGAGATAACTTGAAAAAAAAAATGAATTAAAAAAAATAAAAAACGCGACGCGTAAGGTTTTCTTCATTCTTGGCTCCTTGACTATCATTTTTATCCTGTGTCGCCGACAATTTTAATATGACCAAGTCCGATTTGATAGATCTTCTTGTTTCAAGAACAAATCTTCCCAAAAAAAGAATTGAGCAAATTGTTAATACCATGCTCGAAACCTTGTTTGAGGCTTTGGTACGCGGAGATCGAATTGAAATTCGGGGCTTTGGTTCATGGTATGTTAAGGAATATAAATCTTATACAGGGCGTAATCCCAAGACAGGTTCTACGGTTAAAGTTGGCGAGAAAAAACTTCCTTTTTTCAAAGTTGGAAAAGAACTTAAAAAAAGAATTGATGACAGTAAAAAAGGGCCTATTAAAGGGTAAGTTTTAATATCGGTCTGCTTGAACGATTTTTGTAACAGTGTCTTTTAAAAGATCATAAATCCAGTATTCATGCCCATTTGTTCGCTCTGGCTTTTCTGTTCGTTGAATTTCAATTTTTAAGAAAGGCAAAAGGGTACCGCTTGAGTTTACAATCCACATTTCTTTCGAAGATAGTAAATTTGCTTTGTCTTGCAGAACTTCATTTATTTTTTCAGACTGAATACCTTTTGAGGGAAAAGAAGCTGCAAGGCTTTTTATCTCTGGAAGTTCACCTGCAATCAAAATTAATTCTGTAGCTTGTTTTTCCCACTTAAAGAAATAGTCACTAAGGGGGCGCCCATCTAAGTAAAGTTGGGAGGTCACATACCTACTGTCTTCAAAAGCTATTCTTTGTTCCCATCTATTTTTTAAAGAAGAAGGAAATTTTAAGGGTAAATAGGTTTTTATATCTAAGTAACTTGCAGGGGATCGCAATGCGGGTTTTTGAAGAGCTTGTTTTTCGAAGAGATTAGCTTTTGGGTTATTAACTGAGGGTGTTTGCGTAGAACGAGAGCTTAAGTTTGTATCTACATGAGATTGATTTACAGCTTTTTTATTAAAGAAGAAAAAACTGACAAGAATCAAAAAAAAAATAATGACTAAAATTTTTTTCATTCTTTAATGGCTTCATCTAAGTCTAAAGTAAAAAGAGGTAGGCATTCTGTTGCGGGGTCCGCTAAATACGGTGCAAGACGAAAAAAATCACTTTTGGCAGAAACAATTCGAAAAGGTTTAGAGCCAAAAGTTTTAAGTGTTATGTAAAGAGATGAGTGGGGCCTAAGTTCTGTTTTTGACCATGACTCATGGAGCTCTAGTGAATGAACTTCATTATTTTGATTTCTTAAAATACGCATCCACTTTGGAAGTTTTAGGTAAGTGTGATCCTCATAAACATGGGCAAAAAACATTTCACTTCCCCAGTATAGAGAGTTTTGAGGAAGAGATCTCAAGGTTCTTATTTTCGCTGATTCCATGAGTTGAATCTCTGGATCTCCAAGGTCATCAAGTGTTTGAATGCGAGTTGCATCTTCGTCGTGAGTGATGTTTTTTATCGTGTCATAAAAACGAGAAAAGATTTGGGATGTGGCTTGTAGTCCCCCAGAGGTCAATGTTTTTTGATGAAAAAAAACAATCCCCTTTCTTTTGGGAAAGTTGTAATAAGAGTATGAAAGAATCATTTTTTAAGTACCCTCATTTTTTTATCAACAATAACGTAATATTCTTGGGCTTCCTTTTTTTCTACTTTATCAAAAAAACTTTTTGCTTTTTCATAAAGCTCAAGTGCCTCTGAGACATTTCCTAAACTTTCAGAAATGAGAGCCTCTCTGTATGTAGACTGGCCGTCAGCAATCATTTTTCTGTAGAGTTTTTCTCTTTCAACTCGGGGTTCATCAAAAAGAGGATCTTTTCTTATAATTGAATCATAGATGGCTCTTGCTTCTACTAGTTTTTGATTGGCTTTTGCTTGTTGGGCATCATCTAGTTGAGTTTTATATTCAAGAACGTATTGTTCGTTTACGAGATCCATACTCTCAATGATTTTCGATCTGAGTGTTCTCTTTTCTTCAGATATTATATTTGTTGATGAAATAGACCTTGAGGCTTCCTCTTCTCCTATAAGTGATTCTATTTTTGCTTTGAGTTCTTTGAGCAAGGGGTAGGCATCTCTAAAAGAACCCTCTTGAATTTTCTGTTTTGCATCTTGATAACCTTTGTTTACTTCTTCAAAATGAGCTTGAAGTATTTCTGCGGCTATATCTGCTGTTGGAGTTGAAGCCTCTGATGAGGAGGAGGCTGCCGATTCTTCCTGTGTTTTGGCTTCTTCAATCGGCAGTTTTTTATTTAAGCCTTCAGCGTTTTTCATTTGCGCCGCGTACTGTCCACGCGTCGCAGTTTCATTTTTAGGATCTAACAATAGCGCTTTTGTATAAATTTCCTGAGCATCTTCCCAGCGCTTTTCATTAAGGGCGGTTTCACCTGAGTCTAATAATTCTTCAATTTTTTGTTGAGCGCTCAAATTAGCACTCTCA
>JBILWH010000249.1:0-2794 GCA_044370015.1 Bdellovibrionota bacterium
TCAAGCAAATCCTTGTTCTGATTTGCCCCCTAGTCATCCTCTTTGACCTCACAATATGGCAGTTTTGCTCAGGTGCACGATGAAAATACATTCGCAAATGGCATACGAATTGCTTCATGAAAGATGAGAAGAAGGAGAAAATAAAATGTTTAAAGCTGCTTTGATTTTTTTTGTGCTCGCTTTATTTGCGATGTTATTTGGTGGGGAGGGAATTTCCGGATTCAATCTCAACATCAGCCAAACTTATGTTTGGGTTTTTCTGGTTTTAGCTGTTGTAAGTGGATTAATTGGTCTTTTTTCAGGAAGACCTCCCAAAAAAACAATTTAAACAGCCACAACATCAATAAGATCGGGAATGATCTGTCGAATACGATTTTCGATTCCCATCTTTAAAGTCATCGTCGAGGAAGGACAGCCTGCGCAGGCCCCTTTCATGTGGAGAAACAAAATTCCATCCTCGTACTTTTCAAAAGTAATATCGCCCCCATCCATTGCAACACTAGGACGAATTTCTTTATCAAGTATTTCTACAATTTTTTTCTCAATTTCCGTTAAAGAACCATAGGAAGGGCTTTGACTTTCGATTTGAATTTCAACACTCACAGCTTTTGCACCTGACTCTAAAAAACTTTTAAGAGCCGCCATGATTTCATCATTCAATTCGGTTAAACGATCAAAACTTGCAATATTAACCGTCACAAAATTTTGCCCAACCATCACTGCCTGAACACCTTCTAAAGCAAAAAGAATATCGGCCAAGGGCGAACGTCCCCCCACACTTGCTTTATCTTTAAAGTTGATCGCGCCTTTTTCAAGCAAGGGAGGATTTGTAATGTACTTTAGTGAATTGGGATTGGGAGTAAATTCTAAATCAACCGTAACGCGTTCAGCCATATAATTGAACTTACTATAGCGGACTTAAGCCACTTTCACGAGTGACTTTTTAGAGGCTTAGAGCTACTAACTTAATATATGTTGATGACAACAACTCAAACAAAACCCCTTATTGGACTCTGGATTGAAAATCAAAAAAGCTTTGCCCTTAAAATTGCAGCTGTTTTGGGTGGAATTGTTTTTTTGAGTCTTCTTGCACAAGTTGCGATTCCTCTTCCCTTCACACCTGTTCCCATTACAGGACAAACCTTTGGAGTGGCTTTTCTAAGTCTCATGATGGGAAGACGTTGGGGCTTAAGTAGTGTTGCGGCTTACGTAGCGCTCGGCGCTGCGGGCCTTCCTATTTTTGCTCAAGCGCATAGTGGCTTAACAGCTATTTCCTCTGGGTATCTTGTGGGAATGTGTGTTTCTTCTTTTGTAATCGGAACACTCTCAGACAAAGGTTGGTCTCGAACTTTTGGAAAAACGCTTCTAACATGCGCTATGGGTAGTCTCTGCGTTTACACTTTTGGAGTGATTGTTCTCGCCAATTTTCTGCCACTTGGGAGTCTTTTTGCTAAAGGAGTGCTTCCTTTTATCCCTGGTGACATTCTGAAATCAACTTTAGCAGCAACTCTAGCTTCTAAACTAAATTCTCAGAAAAAATAATTCTTTTATTTTTGAATTTCTATTAACTGTGGCTCTAAAATTCCGAATAAATTAAGAGTGTTACGTGGTTTTCTTTACATATTTTTAACATTGATTTTGACTTCGTATACGCTTGCCCAAGACCCTAAAAATTCACATCAAGGCAGTGAACCCAAGCCTGCACTGGAAACAACATCTCAAAAACTCGGTCAAATAGAAAAACCTCAGTACTTTATAAATCACCTTGGCTGCAAAAAAACAGAAGGAGATAAACAAGATTGGGACACAGATAAATATATCTGGGAAATAGGCAAAGATTTACAAAGTCAACGTTACAGTTTGAAAGACTTTATCAGCGGAATTGATATGATTTTTGATAGAGCCTACAAATTCAAGGATGATTTTATAGAAGTAGCTCCTCCATGGAATGCTGCTAAAAAACCCATTAACTCAAGCGATCTGAACGTGTACAAAAAAGAGCGTGAAGAATTTAAAAATATTTTAAGCGAATTACTTCTCCCTTTTGAAAGTGAAAGCCAAAAGGATAACCCGGAAGTGTTTGCTCCCAAAAGTTACAAAAAATCTTTTGCTCTCTATAAAGAAAGAATTGAAAAGTTAAATAAATGGAAAGAGAAATACCCTGAAAAAATTAAAGGCCTTTGCCCTGAAAAGCCAGACAATCCAGAAAATGCTTTTACAAATTTCCACAAAGACACAACTTCAAAAAAAATAAGCGACCATCAACAACCACCGTTGGATATTTTAGCAAATCGTGTTGTCAACACGATAGGCTGTGACGATCAAAAGAGAGGAAAAGCCCCCCTTTCACTCTGGTATGTAGGAGGAAAAATATATAACGAGGAATTTACAATTGAAGAATGGAAGGAAGCTTTTAAAAAAGAATTAGACAAAGTCGTTGCGCAAAATAAAATGAGTAAAAAAAGCAGAAATGAATACGAAACACGATTTAATAATTTACTTATTAACTTTGAACGGAAAGATGAAACACAAACTTCAAATAAAAGCCAAAGCCTTTTAGCCGGCACCCCAGTCGTAAAAAACTATCAGCAAGTTAGAGGAGACGACATACGCTTACAACAATGGATTATAGAAAAAAAGGTTTTGAATAAAGAAACATTTCCCTGCGACGAAGACGTAACGATTGAAGGAAGAGGAATCATTGATAAAGTGCACTTCACAGTTGACTGCAACAGCGCCGATAAAAAGTACGCTCCTCTTTTTAAGGAGTTTAAAAATAATTTTAAAACTTTCT
>JBILWH010000250.1:0-2786 GCA_044370015.1 Bdellovibrionota bacterium
AGTTTCTTTGAGCGCCCTAAAAAATACTCAGTCAACTCAACAGAAGAAACCTTCTTTTCGTCTAAAGCGACTCGAAGCTCTTCAAAGCTTGCTTCAGAAAAATCCATACTCATGACTCAATTTCTCCAACAACTTTAGGAATACGGAAACAATTCTCAAAGGCATCCGGAGCATTTTTCATAAGATCTTCCACAGGAACAGGGCTTTCAGGATTATCCTCACGAAGCTCCATTTCAGGGTTTGCATGAAAAAAAGGAGCAACATGGGAGGTCTCCACTTGTGAGAGTTGATTAAAGTGCTCTAAAATTGATTGAATCTTTTTTTCTACTTTTTCGTGATCGCCAGCCTCAAGGCTTAAACGAGCCAGTTTTGCCAAATGCTCTATGTTCAAGGACATTCGCAAAGTTCTAGCGCGCCATCCCTAAACAGGAAAGAAAAGATTGAGGCTTAGAGGCATTTAAGCCATGATTTTGAGGATGTTACGTCGTTTTTTTTTCTTAACAGGCCTCTTAAGCATGCTTAGCTTTTTGAATTCTAGCCCTCTTAAGCTCCCTCATTTAGAAGTCTTTGAAAATCAGATTTCAGCCAAAGGGAGTATTCTTTTTAAAACGGAAAGTGGTCACCACTTTAACCAAAGCTCTCCCCTCAACTGTGGGAGCGGAGGAAGAATGGTGGATAAAGACAATAAAACACTTAAATGCGAATACCCCAAAGAAGGAAGCTACAAGGCTTTTCTAGCCATATGTGACGACACCCTGAAATATTGTAAAATTTTTCAGCCTGAAATTTTAGTGGGGAGAAATATTATTAAAAAAAAGACAACCCCTCCAAAAAAACAAAAAGTTTCAGAAAACTTTGGCTTTAAGATAGGAAATCCAGAAAAACTGCTTGAAGACTTTCGAAAACAAATCCCCCCTCGCTCTACGCTTATAGATTTTTTTGCGCTTTGGTGCCCCCCCTGTAACGATCTTGATGAGCTTGTTTTTTCAAATAAAAAATTTCAAAAATACAGCAAGAATCTCAATAAAATGAAAGTAAATGTTGACGAGGAAGAATCCTGGCGAATTAAAGAACGCTTTCAAGTCACAAGTTATCCTACGCTTATTTATTTGAATAAAAACGGAGAGGAAGTAGGACGTTTTTGGGGAACTCAGTCGCCAGAAATCCTTAAAAACTGGCTTCAAAAAATGAAACAGCTTGAGAGCAAGCCTCTATCTTGGGCCCTCCAACAATCCGATGAGGAAAGCGTTCAAAGAGTTGCCGAGTGGCACTATGATAGAGGCCATTTTTCGGAAGTGAAATCTCTCACGGGAGCACGAAAAGAAGATTGGGCACAAAAACTTTTTTTACGATCAGAATCTTCCATGGCAACTGAAAACAAAAAAAAGTCTCTTCAAAAAGAAATTCTTTTAAAACTTTTAGACAACTACCCCAAAGATGTAAACTACGGGTATTGGCTTTTAGATCTCGCACATATTGAAACAATAAAGAAAAAAAGCATTGAAAAAGAGCTTTCTCTAGCAATCGAAAATATTAATTTTTTTATAAAAAATCCTACCCTTGCAGAAAAAGAAAACGTCTCCACTCAAGACCTAGTCATTTTGAAAGCTGACTTGTTTGAAGCTTTTGAAAAAAAAGAAGAGCTTCAAAAAGCTGAGCAAGAAGCCATCGAGTTTTTTGAAAAAACTCTCAAAAAAGGAAAAAAGATTTCAAGAGGCAGAAGCCATATCCTTGCTTATTACTATCGAGAAACGGGAAGATTAGAAGAAGCTAAAAAAATCTACGAATCACTTGTCAAAGACAATCCCCAAGAATTCACATTCTATTACAGGTACGCCACTGCCCTTAAAAAACTTAAAGAATTTGATTTGGCTTTAGAATGGATCGACAAAGGCTACCCCTACCTCACTAAAGGGAACTCACAAATTCAATTTGCAACCCTCAAGGGACAAATCCTTAGAGACCTCAAACGACCCGAGGAAGCTCTCGAAGTTGTCCTAGGAAGCCTTTCCATGCTCACTCGTGCGGATTGGGAAAAAGACAGGAGAAACACACTCTTAGACGAATTGACCGCTCTGAAAGAGGAACTTAGGGAAATTGTTCGTCTCTCAAAACAAAGCAAGTAGAAGTTTCTTTAAGAAAAACAAAATTTCTATTTTCAAATACAAATTTTATGTTGAGATAAGCCTATGAACGCTTTCGATTCATTCTCAAAGCAACTTTCCAAAGTCAATTTTGAAAAAATACAAGACTTTGCAAAAAGCTTGCGCTACCCCCTAGAAGCTTCCGCAAGAACGGCTCTTTATTTTTTTCCTGCTCTTTCAACTCAAACTTTTTTAGGTCGATCAAGAGACCCGAAGTTTAAAGAATACAAAAATAAATTTTCACTCCCTCAATACTTAATGGAAGTGAAAAAGCTCTATGAGCAAGATGCAGAAAATATCAAATTCAAAAAATATCTTCCTCCAGAAAAAATGCTTCCAAACTTAGTAGACTATGCTTCTTTAAATCTTAAAAACGCTCTTGATTTAATAAATGTTAAAGAAAGAATTGAAAAAAACAAAACCCAAATTCTCGACGATGGAATTTCGTTAGACGACTTTCCCCCTTATTATCTTCAAAGCTTTCACTATCAAAACGATGGATACCTAAGCGCAGACTCTGCCAAACTCTACGATCACCAAGTCGAGACTGTTTTCACGGGAACAGCTGAAGCCATGCGCAGGCACGGAATCAAATCTCTACAAGAACTTAACGGCTATCATTTTCCGACAGATGAAAAACTT
>JBILWH010000028.1:0-9070 GCA_044370015.1 Bdellovibrionota bacterium
CTGCTTTGCAAAAAGGAGTTCGAATGCCGGTGACGAGAAAGGCTTTACGTGACATGTACTCGAGGTTACTTTATAAAATTCGATCTACAAAGGTCTCTACCGCGGTCTGTTAAGGTCTAAGTTTGTAATATTCCTACCTGAATTCTTGACTCCCTACGTCCTTTGGTAGATAAGAATGCGAATACTATTTTATGACAAAAGCGAGTGATAAGAAAACAGTCTCTTCAGCATCTAAAAAAGGTGCGTCTAAAGCAGCTCCCTCAAAAGCACATAAACGTGCTGCAAAAGTGGTGAAAAAAGCTGTTAAATCCGCTTCAAAAATTAAAGTTCGTGGCGGTGAAGAGAAAAAAAGCAAAGTAAAAACAGGTGCAGCAAGCCGTAAGAAATTCAAAGCAGTGGGACATGCTCCTCAATCTGCAAGAATTACAGCTCCTAAAGGTCCTTTCAAAAAGATCTCTGGAAAAACATTATTTGCTCCTGCAGACAACGAAGATAGAGCATGGCTCTTAATCGATGGCGCTGGACAAACAGTGGGTCGATTAGCTTCTGAAATTGCAAACTTGCTTCGTGGAAAACACAAACCAAGTTTCACTCCTCATGCAGATGCAGGAGATTTTGTTGTGGTGATCAATGCTGAAAAAGTGAAATTCACAAGCAATAAAGAAGAAGACAAACATTATTACAATCACAGTGGTTGGATTGGCGGAATGAAGATTACAACTCCCGCTAAATTACGTAACACACATGCTGAATTAATTTTAGAAAGCGCCGTCAAGGGAATGATCTCTCGCACTCCACTCGGCCGCGACTTCATGAAAAAACTTAAAATCTATCGCGGTTCTGAGCACCCTCATAAGGCTCAAAACCCTGTTGTTTGGCAACCTAAGTCTGTCAGACAATACTAAGGAGTGGTGAAATGGCTGAAAAGATCAAATTCATAACTGCAACTGGACGCAAAAAATCTTCAGTAGCACGTGTTCGTTTAAAACCCGGTCAAGGCACTTTTGTGATCAATGGCCGTAAATTTGAAGAGTATTTTGCTCGTCCAGTTTTAAGACTCATTATCAATCAACCTCTTGAGCATATTGGTATGCTTCAGAAGTTTGATGTGTATGCAAACTGCTCAGGCGGAGGTCACTCTGGTCAAGCAGGAGCTTTGAGACACGGTATCTCTAGGGCTTTGATTGAGTTTGATACGACGTTGAGACCCTCTCTTAAATCAGGTGGTTTCTTAACTCGTGACTCTCGTGCGAAAGAACGTAAGAAATACGGTCAGCACGGTGCACGTCGCGGATGTCAGTTCTCTAAACGTTAATCGTTATTTACGCTTAGCTTGTATAAAGCGCTTGAGGTTGAAATACACCTCAGGCGCTTTTTCTTTTTATTAAGTTAGTTTTTTTATGTGACAAAAAACTAAAGATTTAATTTTAAAGAACCTATGAGATATTGAATATGATGCTTAATATCATCCAAGAGCGTTTTTATAGGCTTCTACTATCCTCACTAGGAGTAAAGATCAAGAAACAGAAATTAACTTACCTCACATTTAAAAAATTGTTTTTACTTGAAAAAACAATTAAAGCCGCTAGTAGTGTTCCGGGTGATTTTATTGAGGCTGGTGTTGCTCTTGGTGGAACCAGTATTTTGATTGCTAGTGAAATGCCTTCGAATCGTAAGTTTAGTGGATACGACGTTTTTGGTATGATTCCTGAGCCTAAATCCAACAAGGATGATACTCGATCAAAAGAAAGATACAATATTATCAAAAGTGGTCAGTCCTCTGGTATCAAAGGCGATATTTACTATGGATACATTCAAGACCTTTATGGAAAAGTCAAAGATACATTCCGAAAATACAATCTAGATCCTGAATCTAGTAAAATTTCTTTGGTTAAAGGGTTATTTGAGGAAACTCTTAAATTTAGAGAATTTGATCGCATTGCTTTCGCTCATATCGATTGTGACTGGTATGATCCAGTTCGACTTTGTCTTAATGTAATTTCTCCGGTACTGAGCGTTGGTGGTTATATCGTTTTGGACGATTATTGTGATTACGGCGGGTGCAAAAATGCCGTAGATGAGTTTTTGAATAAGAGCTCTAATTTTAAAATGGTCCGATCTCATCCAAATTGTATTTTAGTAAAAAAATCTTAAATTATCGAATGAGATTTTACTGAGTTGAAAACCAAGAAAGTTGTCTGAGGGCTTCAAAAGTTACAATTCCCGCAGAGGTTGCAAGGTTTAAAGAGCGCACGTTTTTTTGAGGAATCGCAATGTGGCGATCTTTCCATTTTTCGAGCCATTCTTGAGGAATTCCCTCTTGCTCATCGCCAAAGACCAACATGTCTTTTCGAGAGTAAGATACGTCTGAATAATTTTGAGCTCCGCCTACTTCCACAAGCCAGAAATTTTGATCGGGCTTTCGAGCCTCAAGCCATTCATTAATAGAAGCAAAGGTAAAAACATCAAGATAGGGCCAGTAATCAAGACCCGCTCTTTTGAGCTTTGAATCATCAATTTTAAAAAATGGTTCCACAAGATCAAGTGAGCAGCCTGTAGCGGCACACATTCGAGCAATCGATCCAGTGTTTTGAGGAATCCGAGGTCGAAGAAGAACTATTTTGAGTCCCTCGGGATGACTTGCGAGAAGTTCTCGCGACAAAAAGTTATTGGGCCGCCGATCTTCACTCGAGATTTGAGTGTTAATCTTGCGGCCCATATAACTTATTTAACGAAGTTGTTTAAGTGTGGCTAGTTTTTAATTACCAGCTGAAACTTCCGCCAAAGCTGATGTTCGTGCTGTTTTGTGGGAAGTAGTAACCACCGTAAGGAGTTACACCGTACCACTGAGTTCCACAGAAGTTGTTACATCCTGGCGCCATATAAGGAACTTGATAAACTTGGCAAGAAATTCCATAGCATGTTCCTGTACCTTGGAAGTATCCATTGTTGTTAGGACCATAGAAGTTGTTAAATTGATTGTTAAAGCAAGCTTGTTGTTGGGCTACTGGAAGACCTGAACAGTTTCCGTAGGGGTTAAATGTTGTAGGGTTGTTTCTGTTGTTACTTCCGCCGCAATTAGCAAGAGCGAGAAGAAGTGCCAAGGTGCTGATTCCTTTAATCATTATATTTTTCATTTCTTTTCTCCTTTTTTTTCTTCTACTCACGCACATCAAATTTTTTAATTTTATCTAGGTTTAAGATTGCAACACATATGCCAAGCTCTAAGTGGCTAGAATAATAAGAACAAGCCTTTGAACTGCCTAAAAACTATACAGATTGTTAACGCTTTTGAGCCTCATTGATTGGTTATTTAGAGGGAAGGGTCCTAATTGAGTTAACTATGAGGCCTGAGTTCGTTAACGAGTTTTCAAAGGATTTTAATTATAATTCATTGAGGGGTGATTAAGGATTAGACAGTATTTTAATAATTCATCTTATTTAAGTAGGATTTCACCACTTTTTATTTCCACAATTTCTTTTTTGGTGTTTTGGATAAGAAGGCTACCATCTCCGCTTAAGCCTACGGCTCTACCTTCCCCTAGCTTTGAGTAAAAAGAACGCCCCCAGAGAGCACGCATGGCTTTATCAAAAAGAAATTCAATAAATTGATCTTCAAAGGTTTCTTTCTTGTAGAGGTGTTGAGCACGGAGCTCTAAGAAATAAGTCGCAACTTTTGAGGCGAAATCTTTTTTATTAAAAACGAGATCTTTTTTTAAGTCCTCAAGAGCAAGTGATTGAGTAAGAGGCGCAGGCGAAAAAATATTAAGACCCCAACCAATGACCAAAATATTTTTTTTGATCTCAACAAGAACTCCTGCAACTTTTTTAAATTCATTCTTTGTTTTATCTTCTGCAAATAGTCCAAGATCGTTAGGCCACTTAAAACAAAGCTTCTCAAAACATGGATCAAAATCAACAAGAGCCTTCCATAAAGCCAAGCCTGCCATGTGGGGTATCATCGAATGAGAAGTTTGAGTTGAGTCTTTAAAGTGCAAAGCCAAACTACATGTGAGGGAACAATGGTTTGAACTTAGCCAGGTGCTGCCCTGCCTGCCTCTTCCTTTTTTTTGATTTTCTGAGAGTACAAGTTGAGTTTGATTTCCCGCAAGCGCAAGCTCAAGAGCTGCATCTTGAGTGCTTTCACACTCATGGAGATGTGTGATCTGAAAAGAATTTAAAAAATTTAGTAACAAACTAAATACGTTTTTTACTTTCAGTCTCAATTTGGTTCAAGATTTCTTGAAGTTTTGTTTCAAGTTTTTCTCTAAACCACGTATCAAAAGCAAGCTGAATTTCTGCACGAATCATAGTGCGAAGCTCTTCACGATTAACTTGGGGAGATGGCGCCGCATGAGTGGGTTCTTTTGAAGGAGGCGGTGGAGGTGGAATCTTCACTCGCGCTTGAATGCTTTCCCATTCTTGGGCCTCTTTGTAGGCAGAAAGATTGTCACTTGTTTTTGTAGAGGGATTAATTGGTGGATTGATGTTGATTTTTTTAGAAGAGTCTCCCATAGAAGGATCTTCAAACTCTAAATTATTAGCTGCATGTTTGTACTCTGTTGCGTGAGTCGGTGTTGTTTCAAAATCAGAAGTCCATAAATTTCGAGTCGCATCTCTGGGATTTAATTTAACGGAAGTTTCTTCTTCTTCAAAAGATTGAAGACGGTTTGTTGAAAGGGGACGAGTGCTTTCGTTTTGAGGAGGCATCGTGCGGTCCACTAAAACAGAAGCTTTATGAATCGGGCGAGTCACTTCTCCTTGAAGTTCGGGTCTTTGAAGTTGCTGAGTTGAGGCACCCGAGAGGGTTTCTGAGGATTTTCCACCTTGAAATGTTCTGAGTAGTGTTTGAACAAGAGTGAAAATCGCATCACTTTCGAAAGGCTTCCATAAACGAGCGTCTGCAGGAATTTGATCTAAACGACCAATGTCTCCTTGGTGAATACTCGAGCAAAGAAGAATGATTCGCATTTGAGCAGTCTTTGGATCTGCTTTGATTAATTTAACAAGTTCTGAGCCGGATATACCTGGCAAATCAAGATCAGCAATGAGCATGGATGGTGGATTGTCACGACTAATGCGAAGAGCATCTGTACCGTTGTCACAACAAACAATCTCATAGTCGCCACGACTCAAAGCAAGTTTTACAGCTCGATGCATAGTGCTCGAGTCATCGGCCAGCAAGATTCGGTGTTGTGCCAAAATTCAGATCCCCCCTGAGAGCATTTTACGGCTCTAAAATTAGTTTCAACGATTTTGACCATAATGGGAAGGAGCGTTGCGATTCTTGATCGACAAACTTGAACTATAAAGAACATGTTGCGTCAAGACGGCAGCCTTGTCTTTCAAAAAAAAATATTTTTATGAGCCTGTTCTTAAGAGTGATAAAATAATTTTTAGGCATGGGGTGTTCTGTCTGGTTCGAGTACTGAACACTTGTTTTGTCCGATGTATTTATAAAACGGGAGTCCCCTCTGCAGGCCGTGAGCATGCCCTCAATGCGTTGAGGGAAGCCTAAAACCTGTAGCCCTGACTTCGAGTCAAATGGCTTAAGGGACACCCACCTCACTACGTGGGGTCAAAACAGTGTGCGACATCGGCCGAGATGGTCCCCCATCCATTTTTTTTGTTAAGATTTTTTTAAGAAGTGATTTGGGGGAATCTATGAAGTCCAAGGATTTGTGGGACATGCGTGAAATTAATTTGCCGGATAATTTGCCCGGTCGCCAAGAAGTTAAATCTCGTCAAAGCACTTCTCTTGCTGAATGGGGAGAAAAAACAGATTTTTGGAATGAGTGGGAAAATGAATTCAAAGACAACACTCCTGCTTTAAGTGTCAATGCTGCTTCTTCTTCTCTTGAGGGACTTTCTTCAAAAGAAATAAATAATCAAAGCTCTGTTGCTCACGAAGAAGACCCCGAACTTCATCTTGAACCTTGGGCTAGTCAGCTGGCTTTTCATGAGCGTCGTTTAGAAAAAGAAGGAACAGTTGATTATGGGCTTCCGTTTAAAAGACAAGAGATGCTTGGAGAAAAAACGAAAGAGTTTGGTCGTCTTTTACAAGCAACTTTTCGTAAGCAAATTGAACTCTTCAATCAATCTCGCAAGTCTCCCGCACACTCCATTCACATTTACAAGATTTCTCGCAGCGATGAAGATTTTTTAATTTATCGAAATGGAATTAAATTAATTATTTCGAGTCAAAGAGCGGGGCGGATTACGTTGAGCTTCAATCAATATCTTGCTCCTAACTCTCGTTCAGAGAGCCTGGGTCATGTTGAGCTTGAAGCTGTTTGGGGTCCCTTTGACCAACTCTACTGGTCTTACAAAGGGGAACGCGTTCAGCTTATGGATATTGTCAGATATTTTTTGAGTGAACTTGCTTTTCAGAGTTTTCGTTAAAAAAATTAAATTCGATAAAGTTTTTTCGATGTTTGAAGAAGTGTGTCTTCAATGAGCGCTTTGCTCTCCGTTCGAATTTGGCAAAGCTTTTCAAAAGTATGGGGTATGTACGCGGGAGAGTTTTGCTTTCCTCTAAACGGAACAGGCGCCAAATAAGGCGAGTCAGTTTCAATCACAATTCGATCAAGAGGCGCACTTTGAGCCACTTCGCGAATCGTTTCAGCAGCACGAAAAGTTAAAATTCCAGAAAAAGAAAGGTAAAATCCAAGATCTAAAAATTTTTTTGCCCATTCTAAGTTTTCAGAAAAACAGTGCATCACACCTGGTTGGTTAATGATTTTAGATCGGCGTTCTTTGAAAACGGAATAAATATCTGCAACCGCCTCTCGGCAGTGAATAACTAATGGCTTTTTAAATTCTGTTGCAATCTCGACGTGATAAATAAAGCTCTCAAGTTGTTCTTCTTTTGATGAGTAGTTGTAATGGTAATCCAGACCGGTTTCACCAACGGCGACATAATCTTTGATTTCATTTTTTAAATCTTTTGCAAAAGAGTCATCAAACTTTTTAGCATCATGAGGATGAAGACCCAATGTTGGATAAAGCTTGAGTGGGCCTTTGTATTCTTCCGCAATTTTTTTTGCACGACGGCCGTCTTCAAGCTCTGTTGCAATAAGGGTGAGGTGGGAAATTCCAGCTTGAGCAGAATTCCCGAGAGTTTCTTCTAAAATGGGAGCAAAATCGTCACTTGCCAAATGGCAGTGAGTATCGAAAAGACTCAATCTTCACCTTCCCCTTGATCATCTTGTTGAGCTTTCCCATCTGCGCGAGGAGCAAATTTTCTTTTAACTTCTAGGCCTTTGAAAACTTCAAAATTACCGTCTTCCAACCTTACTGAGACAAGGCCCTTCATGACGTCGAGTTTTGTGACTCGGCCTTCTCCGTTGGGTGTAATAACAGCCTTTCCAACTTTGGGAAGATTGGCTCCAAGAGCGACGTAGTTTTCGTGCTCGTAACCAAGGCAACATAGGAGACGACCACATTGTCCGTTTACACTTTCAGGTTCTAGTGAAACTCCTTGGTCTTTGGCCATCTTGATGGTGACGGGACTAAAGTCGCTAATCCAGGTGCTGCAACATGTGGAAAGACCGCAACGACCAATGCCACCTGCTAAACGGGCAGCGTCTCTCACCCCAACGTGTCTCATATCTGCACGAAGTCCGTATTTCTGGGCAATCTCTTTTCCTGTTCCTCGATAATCAAATTCACGACTTTCAGAGCTATAGTAGATGATCAACTTTCGACCTTGATCGACCAGTTCACAGTCTACGAGTTTGACTCCGCTCACTTCGCGAGCACGAATGCGTGTTTCAAAAAATCTTTTTAATTCAGATCGAAACTCATCACTTTTGTTTAAAAACTGGAGGTCTTCTGTCTCTGCATGACGAATGACGCAAGGAAGTCCATCGTCTTCTTTTCTTTTTTCTCTGATTCTTGGAGCGACGCTCACGATTCCCACAAGAGTTTCGCGCCCAAAGCCTTCTACTACCACTCGATCATTGCGCTTGAGCGCAAGGCCTTGAGGATTTCTAAATTCAAAAATTTTTCCAGGCCAACGGAATTTTACCCGAACAATTTCAATGTGCGCCACGAGACGTTACCTTTAATCTTTCTTTTTAAATTTAGCCAATGAAGAGGAGGATTTCCATATTGTTTGACGGCCAAAATAAAATCTTCAAAATGTTTCCAGCGAGCCCAAAAATGAAGGGCTTCCTCTTTGGAAAAGTGTGTTAAACGATTTTTTAAAAAATCCCAAGCTTGAGCGTGAATGTTTTCAAGCTCCTCTATGCGAAGTGCGCGCTCTTTCCACCACGTAGGGTTTGAAAATTGAGATTTTTGAGCTTTAGAACCTTGAGGAATCAGGAGCATGTCGATGATTTCATTAAAAAGAGAATCTTCTGTTTTCTTTTTTGAAGAAAAACCCTTGGTTTCCTCTTTGAAAGAAATCTTTAAGCAGCGACTTCTGATAGTTGCTAATAATTTATATGGTTTAGATGTTAAGAGAAGAATGAAAATATCGGGCCGAGGTTCTTCTAGAATTTTTAAAAGAGCATTTGCGGGAGCCTGAGTACTTGCACTTAATTTCTCAGCAGATGAGATGACAAGTAATTTTCGTGGCGAAATATTTTTGGCTAAAAAAAGAAATTGTCCGCCCCACTCTCTTACTTGGTCAACTGAATACGAGAGTTCAGCCTGAGGAGTCGCGTAAAAGAAATCAGGATGAGATCGCTTTTCGTTGTTTAAATCTAAAGGAGTTTGACATGAATCGCATTGTCCGCAGGAGCTTCCTTTTTCGCAAAGGATTGCTCGAAAAAGGTCTTCAAAATGGCTCTGACTTCCCTCAAGGCTTTCGATTAAAAGAGCATGGCTGAGCTTTCCTTTCGCAAGAGCCTGCTTAATTTTGATCAGTTTATCCATTCGCTGATAGATAGCCTAACAAATCCTTTTGAACTAAGCCAAAAACTTCGTCAGGCTTTTGAGAGGCATCTATCAAAACATAACGTTCCGGGTGCATTTTAGAAAGGTTGAGGTAGGCTTTTCTGATTTCTTGATGAAAACTAAGGGCTTCTTGCTCAATTCTATCTAAGCTTTGGCGAGATTTTGCCCT
>JBILWH010000251.1:0-2764 GCA_044370015.1 Bdellovibrionota bacterium
CAAGAAGCGATCTTGTTTCACAAAACAAGCTCAAGGGCGCCCGCGAGACTCTCAATTCATCAACAGTTCTGGGAGAAGATTGGTTTAATCTCAATCCTGAAGAGGATTTTCGAGAAGGAGAAAGCATCAATCGACTCTATCGTGAACTTGAACGTGATCTAAAAATTCGCGCACAAAAACTCACTCCTGTAACCGTCGCTGTCATTGATAGTGGAGTAGACATCACTCACGAAGATTTAAAAAACAACCTCTGGATCAATAAAGGCGAAACAGGCCTCGACGCCAAAGGACACAACAAAGCCACAAATGGAATTGATGATGATGGGAATGGCTACGTAGACGATGTTCATGGATGGAATTTTATCGGGGGCTACGACAAAGATGGAAAAGCAATTCATATTGGTGCCGAGACTCTTGAAAAAACGCGCATCCTTCGTAAACTTCAAAAAAGAAAAGATTCAGGCGAGTTTCTTAATTCTGAAGAAGAATCTCTCTTTCAAAATTTTAAATTAGAAATCGATAAAGAGCGACGACAGGCTCAAAATGATTTAGCAATTTTTCAGCCAGCCCTTCAAGACATTGACCAGAATTACAAAACAATTGAACCGCTCATTAAAAAGCCCTTTGATTTACTGACTCGAATAGACGTTCTAAATCTTGTAAGCGAGGATTCGTCCGTTACAAGTGCTCGTGATAAAATCATCTCTGCTTTTGAAGGCCTAGGGTTTCCGAGCGTCGCAAAAATCAAACAATTCATTGAGATTAATCAAGACGCATTGAACTTTTCTTTAAACGTCGAATTTGATCCGCGCGCTATAATTGTCAAAGACAATCCCGATGATTTTAACGATATTCAATATGGAAATAACGATGTTGCAGGCATAGAAAATGATCACGGAACTCACGTTGCAGGAATCATTGCGGCTCAAAGATCAAATGATATAGGAATCAAGGGCGTCGCAAGCCACGCACGAATCATGGCACTTCGTGCAATACCTAACGGTGACGAGCGAGACAAGGATGTTGCAATTGCGATTCGCTATGCGGCCGATAAAGGTGCGCGCATTATCAATATGAGCTTCGGTAAGGAATACAGTCCCGACAGTAGCAAAGTCCTAGAGGCTATCGAGTATGCCGCACAAAAAGGTGTGCTTCTCATACATGCTGCAGGAAACGAATCAAAAGATTTAAGTCTGGATACAAATCATAGTTTTCCCTCACCTGTAAAATTAAATGGAAGAGAAAAAATTCAATCTTGGATCGAAGTGGGAGCTTCGTCTTCTAATAGAGGACCTTCTCTTCCTGCTGTATTTAGTAATTACGGAAAAACAAGTGTCGATATTTTTGCCCCAGGCGTGAAGATTGAGTCTTGTGTGCCTGGAAATAAATATGCTGTATTTAGCGGAACAAGTATGGCAAGCCCCGCACTGGCGGGAGTAGCGGCCTTGTTGTGGTCTATCGAACCTGAACTCACCGCACTTGAAGTGAGAGATTTAATTTTGAAAAAGGGTAGAAGCTATGAGGATTTGCTTGTCAAAAAACCTTCCCAGATTGGGCCCATGGCGCAAATTTTATTTTCTGAACTTTCTATCACAGGAAAAATTGCTGATGCTTTTGAAAGTTATAAGGAATTAATTCGGCTATATTAAACTTTTTTTTAAAATTATTTAACGTAAAAATAATAAAAAACCACATAATTTTCTCTAAACTAATTACATGATGAAAAAAAATAAATTAAAAAAATTTTGCTTTCTTTCACTTTTCTCTATCAATATTCTGTTCGCTCAAACGATTTCAATACAGATGGAAGATCCCACAAACAAAACTAAATTGAATTATTCGTCGCTACCAACATCAACATGGGGCGGAACAACAGCACAAAGCGGCCCTCTTTTATCGGCGCTCATAAGCGAGAGAATAATGGGACCTGTTACGGAAAGTACAGGTAAAGGACCTGTCTTAAATATCAACCAGTTAGTCGTTCTTGTTTTAATTCCAAACACGTCTTCTAAAACACCTAAACACGTCCCCATGGTAATAAATGTAATTTCCTCGGGGGTAATGAATACAAGCACGTCCTCTTGTCTGACAAAAATTAAAAGCCTTCCTTTTGTAATATCTTCTAATACTTCTGCGACTACTAAACCCACTCCTTCGATGCCTTCTGAAGTGAAACCTGATCAAGTGAGGATCGTTCGATTAGACGACATGTGGATTAACCCTAGCCAAAAAAATCCTAATAATGCACCTTTTATAATTAATGCAGTTATACCCAATACTTTCTATCGATTATCTGAACTAACCAGAAATGTAGGAGATGATTCTGGTGCTGGTATACAAACCCTATCGTATCAAAACCTAATTAATTGTCCTGCTTTTAAATAGAAAAACTTATCTTGCAGTTATTTTCGCTCGAATATACTCACGATTTAAGCGAGCAATGTTTTCGAGCGAAATTTCTTTCGGACAAGCCGCTTCGCAAGCACCAGTGACAGTGCAATTACCAAAACCTTCTTCGTCCATTTGCTCAACCATTGCGATCACACGTTGATCACGCTCTGGCTGCCCCTGAGGAAGTAAAGCGTACTGAGAAACTTTTGCGCCCACAAAAAGCATCGCAGAGGAGTTTTTACAAGCTGCTACACACGCACCACATCCAATACAAGCCGCTGCAGAAAAACTTAAATCAGCATTTTCTTTGGGAATGGGAAGTGAATTTGCATCCACCGCATTGCCAGTGTTCACAGAAATAAAACCACCTTTG
>JBILWH010000252.1:0-2762 GCA_044370015.1 Bdellovibrionota bacterium
ACCATGTCTCCTTCTCGTATGTCGCGAAAAAAAATTTCTTTCGTGCTTTTTTGAGTCTGGGGGGCTTTTCTTTTGGTTGATCGAGGCGTTCCTAAAATATCTGCTTCAGAAATAATGAGTAATTTCTGAGAAGGAACTCTAAAGGATCGTTGAAGGTTTCCAAGCGCCCAGTGAAATCCTTTTTCTGATGGTAGATCGTTTTGTTTTTTGTCAAAATGGACTCCATATGGGGAAAGGAGAAACTCAAGTCTTTCCATTTGAGAAACGCTATGGAAGACAAAAAGAGTTGACCATTCTTGCGTTTCTGAAAGAAGCTCTTTTGCAAAACTTTCAACTTGATGAGATTTCCACAGAGAGGAAAGCCTAGAAAGATCGGCGCTAAGAGTAGCAGAATCCTGAAATTTTTCATGACCCCCATCTGTTGCGTGAAAAGAAAAAATAGAAACCTCATCTTTAAGATTTTTTAAAAAAAGAGTTGTTTGTTCAGGATCTTGAAAAAAATCTTGAGCAAGAGGAGCTATATCTCCAACGGATTGAGCCAGTTGAAGTTTTTTTTCAGTTTGGCTAATCAACAGGCGCCATTTTTGATGAAAATTATTTGGATCGATAATGGCAGGGTTTTTCCCTAAAAGACTAAGAGAAAGGATTTGTTTTTTTTCAAGAAAAGACCAAAGCTCAAAGCCCAGAGGAAAGACTTTGTTTTTTGTATGAGACTCACTTAGAAGCGCAGAGACGCTTTCTTTTTGTTCAGCTGGATAGGAGTGATCCATCATGTAGCTTCTAATTTTGCTGCGAAAGGAAGAGATATCTTCTGGTAAAAAATCTCGTGCTACAAGCAATTCAAAAGAACTAAGCGTTTCTTCTCTAAGCTGAGTTTGGGGGTCAAACGAAGATATGCTTTGGACGCAGTCTTCGTTGAGATCAAGGCGAACAGGCAATTCATCAATAAAAGAATAAATATCCAAAACACTTCCTCTCGCCGCAAATTGTCCTGGAATTTCTACAACTTCAGCTTCTTCATATCCGAGACTTGTTAATTTTCTTATCAGATTTTCACGGATAATTTTTTGGCCGAGGATTAAAGTTTCGCTTTGAATGCGCTCAAAGGGATTTTGAAGGCCTTTTTCTAGGAGGGCCGGGAGGGTCCAAATAAAAAAAGAATCTTGATCTTTATGAAGATGATAGAAAAACCTAAGCCTTTCTTTTCTTTCAAAAAGAGCAGGCCTTCTTTGAGTGTGCGCTTCTATGTCGAGCGAGGGGAGAATAAAGACCTTGGGAGGGTTCTTGTTTTTAGAAGCAGTTTTTTCTAAGAAAAAAAGGAGCTCGTCTCTGAGCTCCTCAGCCATTTCTTGGTTTAAGCAAACAAGAGAGGCGCCTGTCGGAAAACGAGTAAAGATTTCGTATGCAAGTGCTGAAATGTTTGGAATGGAGCCAGCGCTCTGCCTTTGAAAACTCACAGAGGAAGAGTTTAGTAATGAATTACATGCGGGTCTATTAAAGTTATTGAACGCGAATCATTTTCAAGAGTTTTGATTGTCGGTCGCTCAATTCTTTATGTGTGAGTCTCATAAGGCGCTGAATACCAAAGTCTTCAACGGTAAAGCTTGCCATCACGCATCCTGCAAGAACAGCCTTACGTAGAGTGTTTTCCCAGAGCTCAGGGTTTTTGCTTGCCCAATCTCTCGAAGCCTCAGCTGTTGCAAGATATCCCATGAAAGCTCCTGCAAAGCTGTCGCCTGCTCCTGTTGGATCTACGACTTTATCGACTAAAAAGGCAGGGGCAAGAAAAGTTTCATTTTCAGTAAAAAGAGCCGCACCGTATTCTCCTCTTTTGATGATTACGACAGAAGGCCCCATGTTCAAAATTTTTCTAGCAGCTCGTTCCAATTGTTTTTCTTCAGAAAGTAAGTAGGCCTCTGTTTCATTTATAGAGAGGATATCTACGCGAGATAGGGTTTTTTTAACTTCAGCTGGCTTGCCAGTGATCCAAAAATTCATGCTATCGCAGGCAATGAGTTTGGGGTTGCTTGCTTGATCTAAGACGCTTTGTTGAAGGATGGGGTCTATGTTTGCCAAAAAAAGATAGGGAGCGTTTTTGTGATGAAGAGAAAGTTTAGGGTCAAAGTGCTCAAAAACGTTGAGAGAGGTATTGAGGGTTTTGGCTTCGTTCATATTTCCGTCGTAAGAGCCTACCCAGTGAAAAGTTTTGCCCGAAACAACCTGAACGCCTGAAATATCGATATTTTTTTCGGATAACCATTGAAGATGGCTTTTGGGAAAGTCGTCTCCCACGACCCCCACAATGTGAAGAGGGGCAAAGAATGACGCCGCAATCGAGAAATAGTTCACAGATCCGCCCAGAGTTGAATCAACCTTGCCCGCGGGGGTTTGAATGCTATCAAAAGCCATGGAACCAACTGTAAGAATTGCGTTTTTTGGAGAG
The DNA here is from genome assembly GCA_044370015.1 of Bdellovibrionota bacterium. Classification (GTDB taxonomy): domain Bacteria; phylum Bdellovibrionota; class UBA2428; order UBA2428; family UBA2428; genus CANIGN01. The sequence goes on from JBILWH010000252.1 coordinate 2,444, forward strand.
AGTGTCATTTGAGATTAAGATAGCGGTGCATTTAGTAGACGACAAATAGAGATTTAAGCAAATAATGCGAAGCGAAATTTTTTCTTTTTATAAAAAAACTTGATGCAAATTCATAATGATGCGCGAGATTGCTTTACCGATTGCCGTCTTATGATAAAACCCCAAGAGATGCTCCAGGAATTTGGAAACGCCTTTGCTTTTATTGCGTTAGCTGCTGCCCTTCCCCCAATCATTTTGTGGGTCTCGAGTTATTTTCGTCCAAGTTTTCCTTATTCAGGAAAGCTCGAGAGTTACGAGTGTGGTGAGCAACCTATTGGAA
>JBILWH010000029.1:0-8981 GCA_044370015.1 Bdellovibrionota bacterium
CATTGATAAAAATAAATCGATGTATTTGAGATATTTTTCGCAATCAAGAAAAGGTGTTTGAGGTCGTACAGAAAGTCCCGCTTTCATTCCCAAATCTCTGATCTCTTTGAGTTCATCTTCTAAGTTTTTGCACGCTTCTACATGAATCGTGATTCTGTGTGCGCCTGCTTTTGCAAAATCAGCATATAGCACACGTGGTTCAGTCACCATCAGGTGGCAATCAAGCTCAAGTTTTGTTTGTCCTTTGAGCCATTTCAGCACAGGAGCTCCAAAGGAAAGGTTGGGGACAAAGTGCCCGTCCATCACATCAAAGTGAAGTCCATCTGCGCCGGATTTTTCTATGGCAGCAACTTCCTCATAAATTTTTCCAAAGTTTGCGGATAAAAGTGAGGGATAAATCTTTGCCATTTCAAATTACCTTTTCCTATCTTTAAGGATTTTTTGCAAAATCCATCCAGAGACGAGAACTTTGAACACCTTTGTTGGCTTGGTATTTTCCAGATTTGTATTCCACAATATCACCTTCAACAGTGTGGTAAAAAACTTGGCAAATTTGCACCCCTGCATAAACTCGAATCGGGTGTACGCAATGCATCTCGAGCGTCCAGTATCCTGCAAAGCCTACGTCTCCAAAGCCTGCTGTGACGTGTACATACAAGCCTAGGCGACCAATGCTCGAACGACCTTCGAGCATTGGGACTAAGTTTTTTGTTTCGGTGAATTCAAGAGTGCGGCCTAGGTAAAGTTTTCCAGGTTCGAGTAACAATCCTTCTTCAGGGATCTGAAGTTTTTCAACAGGATTATCTTTTTTCATATCAAGAGGGAACTCTTTGTAGACCAAAAGATCGGGTGAGAGACGTAAGTTATAGGAATTTGGATTTAAGAGCTTAGGATCATAGGGAGTGATGGTGATGTCTTTATCTAAGCGTTTTTGAATTTCTGGTCCGGTAAGAATCATGTGCGTGTCCTTTGTAGTTCATAACATAGCCAAAGATGCGAGTCGTTGGGAGGAGCATCGTGGCGTAGCTTTTGTTTTTCAATTTTAAAGTGGAATTCTGTATTTGAGAGGGAGGATTCAAATATTTCACGAGAAGGTCCATCGAGCACGCCCGTTGCCATCCATGTTCCCTGGGGAGCAAGAAGTTTATAGATCGCAGGGGCTAGTTGGGCTAAAACTTCTCCGTAAATATTTGAAACAATAAGATCAAACTTGAGATTTTTATCTAGAAGTTCTGAAAGCTGAGCTTTATCTCCAATCAGTCTTTGAATTCTATTTTCTGGAAGTGAATTCAATTCAAGGTTTTTTTTAATTTCATCATCCGAATGAGGATCGATATCCGTTGCAACTATTTGAGCCTGAGGAATCCACAGAGCACAGGCAATGGCAAGGATTCCACTTCCAGCACCTATATCAAGAATATTTTGGGGTTTTTTGTTTTTAAAATCCCAAATACCCTCAACACACATTTGCGTGGTGGGGTGCTCTCCGGTTCCAAAGGCCATTCCTGGATCAATCAAAATAGATTTCGCGTTTTGAGGAGAATTATTTGTGGCCCAAGGAGGCCCAATCCAAAATCCCTCACCAAAGTTTTTGCCTTGAACGCTTTGTTTGTAGCTTTCAAAGTAGGCTTCTTCGTTTACAAGAGTTTCTTCTATAAGGGCAAGGCTGTTTTCGTTGAAGAAATTTTTTATTTTCTCAATTTTTTGAGAGTCATCATCAACAAAGATTTTTAATCGAGTTTGAGTTTCTTCGATGAGTTTTTCGTCTTTTGTCCAGTCTGCGGGATGTTGGGGTTCACGAAACTCGCTTCCTTTTTGAGGAATGTAGAGGTCTTGGCTTGCGGGAAGCTCCTGGACGCCACTCACTTCAAGTTCCCAGAGTTGGTAGGAGAGAAGCTCTACTTGAGAAGTGGGGACAAGGACGAGAAGGGATCGAGTTCTAGACACACTCTATGAGTAGAGCTATCTCAGAGTTGAAACAAGAAAAGTCTGTCTCATGAACCTCAAAAAAATTGATTTACTTCAAAAAAGAGCCCAATTTCGTACTTTGATAAGGGAATTTTTTTCGACTCAGGGTTTTTGCGAAGTTGTCACGCCCTTGCTGGTTTCCAATCCAGGACTAGAGCCAAATATTCTTTATTTTGAGACTGAATTCGCTCCTTTGATGGGTCGAGGAAAAAAACAAAAACTCTATTTACCCACTTCTCCTGAGTATCATTTAAAAAAAGTTTTATCCTGGGGAGCTCCAAAGATTTTTGAAATGACCCGAGCTTTTCGAAATGGAGAGTGGGGTAAGGAGCATTTTCCAGAATTTGAAATGCTAGAGTGGTATAGGCAACCTGGTTCATATGAAGAAATCGCGAAAGATGTTGAAGGGCTTTTAAAAAAAACTTGGAACTCTTTCCAAAAAAACAACGCGACTCCTAAAGGGTTGGGTGAGATCAAACACTACCAGGTTAAAGATTTGTTTCTTAAACATGCGCACATGAACCTAGATCATCCAATTGAAAGCGATGAGTTTCACCAGGTTTTTATAGAAAAAATTGATCCTGTTTTGGAAAAAGAAAATTTAGTTTTTCTCTGGAATTTTCCAGCCTCATTAAGGGCTCTCTCTAAGCTTGACGAAAAAGATCCCCGATATTGCAAACGCTTTGAGGTGTATTGGAGGGGGGTTGAGCTTGGAAACGCTTTTGATGAATTAATTGATGCTCAAGAGTTGAGAAAGGTTTGCGAGAGTGATCGTCAAAAAAGATTAGGCAAATATGGAAAGAGTCCTGATTTAGATGAAGCCTTTATAGAGGCGCATCATTATCTAGCAAAAAACATGGGAGGGATTGCTATGGGGGTGGATCGCCTTTTCCAGTGGGCTTTGAATGCCGAGAATTTGTCAGAAGTTTTGTTATTCGAATCACTTCAAAGTGAGTAGTCAAAAAAACTACAAGTTATTGATAAATAAAGCGTTTTAGCCCTTGCGGATTTTCTTAGGGGCGAGGAAACTGGGGTTGAGGGAAGGACTTTATTATGACGCTTACCAAGATGGATATCATTCAAAAGGTGGCAGATGAGTGCGGATTTTCTAAACTAGAAGCCTCTGAGTACGTGGAGCTTTTTTTTGATGTTATTAAAAATGCTTTAGAGCAGGGTGAAAATGTTCGAATTTCTGGATTCGGTAATTTTATTTTGCGCGACAAACGTCAACGTGTAGGACGCAATCCGCAAACTGGAGAAGCGATTCAGATTAGTCCTCGAAGAGTCATGAGCTTTAAGATCAGTCAAATTATGAAAGAAGCTATGAACTCAGGTAAGGGTCGCTATGATTCTAACGCCTCAGACGAATCTGATAACTAAAAATCAAGTTCCTGTTTTTTGAATTTGCTCTAAGCTAAAGATTTCAGAATCTGATTCTTTTTGGGCATGTTTTTGTTGATATATTTCTTCTCGATTAACTTCTACGCTTCGAGGGGCTTCAATTCCTACTCTTACTTGCTTTCCTTTCACTTCAACAATTTTGATTTTGATATCGTCTCCAATGACAATTTGTTCACCGATTTTTCGTGTCAACACTAACATAAGATTCTCCTAAGTTTTTTATCGGCACATTAGAGGAATCTTGAGAGATAATTTGCTCTAGATCTGTAATCCAAGAACGAGTCAAAAAAATGAGTTTAAGGTCAAAGATAACTTTAGATGCTTCTTTTTTGGTGAGATAAGGAACAAGCGTCAAAACTATGTTGGAGTAAAAATTTTCATTAATTATAATCTTTCCAATATCTTTGGAGTGACAAAAAAGGGTGGGTTCTTTGAAAAGTTCAATTGATCGCACAAGAGCTTTATAAGCTAAATGATACTCTTGAAAGTGAGTGTAGAGGAGAGCTTGAAGGGACCAAAGCGAAAGACTTTCGTGGCCTAGAGAGGAGGCTTTTCGAAAAGATTCGAGGGCACTAGATTCGTCGGAAAGGCTAAGTGCTAAGAGTCCATGCTTTTCAAAAATAATGCCACGTTCAATGTCTGTAATCTTGGCTAAAAATTCTAACCATTCCTCTTCACCGGCAAGAATTTTTGAGTAGTAATTGAGGGCCTTAAGAGAATTTTCTTTTTCTAGTAAATCTCCAAGAGTTGTAACAATCAGAAAATCGTGAGGATATTTTTTTAATAGAGCTTCCAGAATAATAGAGCTTGCTTGAGTCTCGCCTTGTTGGGCCCAATTTTTTGCAAGAAGGAGAGTGTTAATGTCTTCTGGATTTTTCATAAAAATTATTGATTTGTTATTGGCTGGTGAGCTCTAGATCTTTTTGCGTTTCAGCCAGCGCTACTTTTAGATCGCGCATAGAAAAGTGAGGAGAATTGTGAGTAAACTTTTCAAGCCAAGAGGGAACGCAAATTTTTGGATGGAGTTTTTCGCCTGATTCTCGAAGCGCTTTAAGAAGAGCCACTCTTTTTTCAAGAAGGCCCAGAAATAAAACCGAGGCTTTTTCAGAGAGGCGACCATCGGCCTCAATCCACAACCGAAGAATTTTTTCATCAAGTTTTATAAGGTGTCTTAATTTAGGGCTCATTCTAAAGTTCCTCCTCGTTCTATTCTCACCGAGGAAGTCTTGGAGAGATTCCAGCTTTTTTTGACATCTCCTAGAAAGACGTCCTAAATTGTTTTCCATGACGCAAAGATATTTTGAAGGTTCATGGGCTATTGTTCTCGGTGCTTCTTCTGGTTTTGGAGCAGCTGTCTGTAAAAGTCTTGCCCGTTCGGGAATGAATATTGTTGGAATTCACCTAGATAGAAAAGCGACCTTGGAAAATGTCAAAGTTTTGGAGCAAGAATTAAATGCCCAAGATGTGAAAACAAAATTTTATAACGTCAATGCGGCTGATGAGATAAAGAGAACGGAAATTTTAAATGAAATTTCTGCTGAGTGTACTGGAAAAATTCAGGTCTTGTTTCACTCTCTTGCTTTTGGTTCTCTTTTGCCATTTATTGAAAATGATCCTAAAAACCGTCTCTCAAAAAGTCAGCTTGAAATGACTTTAGACGTGATGGCCAATTCGCTTGTGTATTGGACACAGGATTTGGCAATGAAAAATTTCTTTAAAGAAGGCGCAAGTATTTATGCTATGACGTCTGCGGGTTCTTCTCGAGTGTGGAAGAGTTACGGTGCGGTGAGTGCTGCAAAATCTGCACTTGAAAGCCATTGTCGACAACTTGCTCTTGAAATGGCTTCTCGAAAAGTTAGAGTGAATGCTTTGCTTGCGGGAGTAACAGACACGCCTGCTCTTCGAAAAATTCCTGGAAATGACGGAATGATTGAAACAGCGATAAAACGCAATCCAATGGGACGCCTCACAACTCCTGAAGACGTGGCTCAAGCAACAGTTGCTTTATCTCTTCCTCAGTTAGCCTTTATGACTGGAAATGTCATCAATATCGATGGTGGCGAAAATATTGTTGAGTGATTGGTTGAGTGATCAGTGAGTTATTATTTTAATCAATAAAACTAATTACTGTAATCATCACTGTCGATTTCAGTGGGTGAAGCCTGATCGTTATCGTCGCCATTTCCTAATTTTCCATTCTTGTTACCACCCCAGCAAAAAGTAGTTTCTTGTTGATTTTTTATTCCTTTGGCACAAGTGTGGAAGTAGCCAGTTTTGACCTCAGTGAAATTAATATTTTGATCAGTACCAGTTAGAATAATTTCAGTTGGGACTCCAGTTTGAGGGGGGGGAGATGTGTTGTTAATTCCAAGCTGCCAATTTCCATTTTGCCCCCAACAATAGACTTTACCCCCTAGTGAAATGGCACAAGTGTGTTGATTGAAGGCTGATTCACTTCTTGAAGCAGCAGCTAAATTTCCTTCAATTGGATTATCTATTGAACGTTCTAGGTTATAGATTGTGCCCCCAGCGCTGACACTTTTAAATTTCACAACACCCTCAGAGTCGGTAACATTTATTCGGATTGAAGGGTTGCTTACATTGCCTACGGCTGGAGTTATTCCAAGAGCTCCATTATCTCTTGCTCCCCAGCAAAAAATATCGTCTTTGGTTGTTATTGCACATGTGTGAAGACTTCCTGCGCTTACAAACTTAAATTTTTCACCTGCTTCCATTTGTCCACCAGGTACAACAACCACGGGATCTCTCGATATCTCAGTTATTTTGGAAGGATTTCCAAGTTGTCTGTTTTTGTTATATCCCCAACACCAGATATCACCGACTGAAGTGAGCGCGCAGTTGTGAGAGTGTCCTGCAGAAATTTGAGTAACATTTCCCGGAATCGAAATAAGTGTTGGTCTTTCAACCTGTGAGGCTGATGCAAATAAGGTAGCAGCGGGAGGTACAGGGGGTCTGTTTCCTATTTGACCTTTTACTTGGCTTCCCCAGCAATAAACTTTATTTGAATCGCTTAGTCCGCATGCGTGGTCAGCTCCTACGCTTATTTGTTTAAATGTTCCACCTTCAACTTGAGACATATTCACTTTAATAGGAATAGGTGAATCATCGGGGGTTTCCGCTGTTGCGGGAGTTTCGGTCGCGAAATTTGATGAATTTCCTAATTGCCATAGCGAATTATCACCCCAGCAATAGGCAACTCGATCGGTTGAAAGCCCACAAGAATGTGAATCTCCGTTTCCAACTTGTTCAAAGAAATAAGATGGCTTGTTAATGTTTGAATGGCTCACTCGACGAGGTAGATAAAGTGGTCCAGCAATATCTCCAATGCCAAGTTGTGTGAACGCATTTTCTCCCCAGCAGTAGAGCGAGCCTTCTTTTGTTGTACAAGTGTGTTGGTTGCCCGCTGCAAGAGTACTTCCAAAGGCACTCAAGGGAGCGTAGATAAATGTTCTTGTTACTGCGAGATCTCTTTCTCCATCATTTTGTATTGCGGTAATGCTTCTGACGTTTCCCACGGAAGAAATAACCTGAGCGAGGGTGCTAAATTGATTGTTGATTCCACATGCCGCATCAGGGATGGGATTCATTCCTCCGCTTACTTGGAATCTAATTGGATTTGTAACTCCATAAACACATGTTCCTGAAAGAGTGATGTAATTGGCTATGATTGTGTTGTCTGATTCGGGACTTTTTATTGAAAGAGCGGGTGTGTTATTGGTTTTAACTGTCCATCCATGAGAAACCGCTGTTGCCGATTCATTGCCAGCGCGATCTATAGCTCTGACTTTGACAAAATATTTTATATTTTCCTGAAAAGAACTGTTTAGCATAAAGCTTGTATTGGTAGTTTCTGTCCACCCTAGAACACTTGTTTCATTTGGAGTGTCAGTTAATCCAATGGCATATCTGTAATTTTTGATTCCAGAAGCAGCATCACCAGGGTCTGTAGCGGCTGACCACGTAATTGAGGGGCTGGTTTGAAAGGGGTAAAAATAGCGATGGGTAATTGTCGCCGGAGGATTGGGAGCTGTGATATCTACAGTGTAAGTTGTGAGTAGATGGCAAGAGTCTGCTTCCCTGTTTGAATACTCATTGTCTAAAAAACCTTTGATATAAATAGAAGTAATAGAGTCTGCTTCCAAGTCGATATTGATTCCGCCTGAAAAATCGTTAATAGAAAGTTTAGAATCAGTTTTATCAACAGGTGTAATTAAACTTGCTGTAGAGCAAAGGTTTGAGTTTTTATAAAGACGAACATAGGCAATATCATCACTTGAACTCACACCTTTTAATAAGGGTTGAAATACGACAGGATCACTGTCTTCAACTGGAATTCTAGAGGGGGATGCTGGCTCAGCGCTCACTAAGGCTAAAGCATTAGCTCCAGTTCTTTCGTAGAGAAAAATGTTTTCGTAGCAGCCACTTTCGATATTATTTGAATAAATCAGTTTAGCTGAAACGTTGTAAGAAGTTATTGATCCTAGTGGAAAAACTACAGGAATTCCGATGACTCCTTTGAAAGTCGCGGATAGTCCACTGCCGATTTGAGTCGCACAAGTTGTTCCATTAAAAAATCGAATGCTTTTAACATTTGTGGGTACACTTCCTCTTAGAAAAACGTTAAAGCTGTTTGAGGTGTCGCTTTCAGGATAAGAAGCGTCGATTTTAAAAGTGCTTATAAGAGGTTGAGTTGAGGATTGCCCAAATTGCGAGGTGGGCAAGCATGCTGTTATAAAAAATAAACATAACCCTAATCCCAATGAAATATAAAAATTCTGCTTCATCCTAGAAAAGATATCGGAAGGATTCGTTAAGCTTTTTTTAAGATTATGTTAATGAACATAAAATTAACAATTCAGATAGGTTTTTTGGTGTAGACAAATTCTTGGAACTTTTGCTCATTGCTCATAAGATTAAGCAGCCTTAGTCTAAGTAAAGATGCGTCAAGCTTTAAGGTTGTATCAATCAAAAAAAGGACAAGCTGCTGTTGAGTATGTGCTCCTTATTCTAGTTGTCGTGGTTGTTTTTGGTTATCTTTTTCAACAAATTAGACAAGATTTGTTTCAGTTGTGGGTTTGCGAAATAGGTCCTCGAGTTCAATCGCCAATTCCCTGCAAAGATAGAGAAGATTGTTTTAAAATTATTGCTGATACTTTAGGAAGCTCTAATTTTATTCAAAATCAAAGAGCCTTGTGTTCTGAATGAACATTGACGACTAGTCAAATTCTTTAGCCTCAGTCAAAATTTTAGGATCATTTTTTAATTTATATTTCGCCACTCTTTGAGTGGGAGTGTGAGGCAGTTCTTTTACAAAGATAATATATCGAGGCCACTTATGGGGAGGGAGTTTCTCTTCGCACCATTTGCGAATATCTCTTTCTGTAAGAATACTATTTTCTTCTTTAACGAGAGCAACAAGTATCTCTTCCTCTCCAAGTGGAGAGGGTACACCAATTGTAGCAACTTCTAAAACTTGAGGACAGTTAGCTATCACTCGGTCTAATTCTGCCCCAGATATGTTCTCGCCTTTTTTTCGAATGATATCTTTTTTTCGCGAGCAAAAAACATAAAAACCTTCTGAATCTTCGAAG